>NZ_BAAJPZ010000008.1:0-266632 GCF_057552455.1 Streptomyces sp. PKA51 | reverse complement strand
CCGATCTGTGCCGCCGGGCGGAGGAGTGCTTCCGGGCGGGGGCGCGAAGGCCGGGGCGGGCTGCGGGGCCGCCGCGGCCGGCTTGTGCGCCGGGTCGTGGGAGGCGGCCGGCGGCGCGAAGGCGGGCGGCGCGGGCGCGGTGGCCTGTGCCGGGGGCGCGAAGGCGGGCGCGGCCGGGGCCTGCGCCGGGGCGGACTCCTCCTCCAGGACCTCGCCGCCGAAGTTCCTCAGCAGCGCCTCCAGGCCGCCGTCGAAGCCCTGCCCGACGGCGGCGAAGCGCCACACGTCCTTCAGGTAGAGGTCCGCGAGCATCACCGCGCGCTCGGTGCTGAACTCCGCGCCGGTGAACGCGTACCGGGCCACCTCCACGCCGCCCGCGACCAGGCGCAGGTAGCCCGGGCCGATCTGCCCCATCTGCCCGTCGCCGTCGAGCGTGGCGGTGAAGGTCAGCTTGCGGATGTGGGAGGGGACGCGGTCGAGGGTGACGCGGAAGGACTCCGTGTCCCCGGCCTGCGGGCCGAGCAGCTGGACGGCCTCCTCGGGGGAGGCGGGTTGGTTGAAGAAGACGAAGTACCGGTCGTCCGAGAGCCGCTCGTCGGCGTCGAGACCGAAGCAGCTGATGTCGAAGGTCAGACCGGGGCCGGCGACCTGCACTCCCACGTACAGATCGGTGCCCGCCGTCAGGTCACTGACCCTGGCCTTGTGGCCGCGCTGGAATTCCCTGGACATGCGTGACGACCGTCCCCCATCCGTACCGTGCGAAGGCGTTGCCGCGGACGCCCTGCTGGCGCGTCGCGTTGCGCCAGGCTAACCGCTGCCGGCGACAGCCCGTGATCCCGGGGCGATTCCGGTACGGGACGGCTGCATACCGTTACACGGCGACGGGCGGTTCGCCGCCTCGCGCCCTATTCGCCGCGGGCGGCGGGCAGGTGCGGCAGCCGGTCGGCGGCGACCACGCCTTCGAGGTAACCGCGGGCGCGCTCGGTGCGGGGGTACGCCTCCAGCAGCCGCCAGAAGTCGGCGCCGTGGCCGGGCACGAGCAGGTGGGCCAGCTCGTGCAGCAGGACGTAGTCCACGACGTACTCGGGCATGCCCTGCAGGCGGTGCGAGAGGCGGATGCTGCCCTCGGCGGGGGTGCACGAGCCCCAGCGGGTGTTCTGATTGGTGACCCAGCGCACGCTCGCCGGCCGCGCCCGCCCGTCCAGGTACTGCTCGGACAGGCGCCGGGCGCGCTCGGGCAGCTCGCCGTCGCCCAGCATCCGCCGGCTCTCCTGCGCGGCGAGCTTGTCCAGCATCACCGACACCCAGCGCCGCTCCTCCGCCTCCGACATGCGGGCGGGGATGAGGACGATGGTGCGGTCGCCCTCGCGGTAGGCGGAGACCGTCCTGCGGCGGCGTGCGCTCCGTCGGACCTCGACCGGACCGGTCTGTGCCGCCCGCGTGAGCGGGCTCGGGGCACTGCGCGGCGGCCTCGGGGCGCTGTTCAGGGGGTCGACGGGCACGCCCCGACGTTACCCGCTGGCGGCGCGGGAAGTCCCGCCCCCGGGTCGGTTGTCGGGGAACCACCCGCAGGGCGCACGGCTTGTATGACTATCCCCCCTGCCCTGTGGACAACTCCGGGCGGGCCCGCGCCGCCGTCGGCATGCTGGGGTCCGGACGAGGGGGAGACCATGCAGCAACGCGAACGCGAAGCGGGACGGCAAGCGGCACAGCAAACGGCACAGCAAGAGGCGCAGCAAACAGCACAGCAAGCGGAACAACACACGGCACAGCAGGCAGCACGGCAAGCGGCGGCGCTCGGGCCGCATCCGATGCTCAAGCCCGCGCTGCGCCGGGCCTGGCGCAACCGGGACACGGTGCAGTTCGGGGTGGCCCCCGCGCACGCGGTGGTGGTGGGGCCGGTGGACACCGCGACGGGCTGCTTCATGGGCCTGCTCGACGGGACGCGCGGCCTGGAGCTGCTGCGGGAGGAGGCCCGGGGCATGGGGCTGCCGGAGGGCCGGGCCGACGACCTGGTGGCGCGGCTGTCCGCGGCCGGGCTGATCGACGACCCGCGGGGCGGCGGCGCGGGGGCCGCGGCGCTGCGGAGCCGGGGCGGGGGCCTGGAGCGGCTGCGCCCGGACCTGGCGTCGCTGTCGGTGCTCCACCCCGGGCCGGGGGCGGCGCTACGGGTGCTGGCGGCCCGCCAGGAGACGCGGGTGCGGGTGCGCGGGGCGGGCAGGGTGGGCGCGGCCGTTGCGGCGCTGCTGTCCGCTTCGGGGGTGGGTCGCGTCGAGGTGCAGGACGGGGGCCGTGTCGAGCCGTGGGACGTGGCGCCGGGCGGGGTGGGGCCCGAGCGCACGGGCGAGCGGCGGGACATCGCCGCCCGGCGCGTGGTGCAGCAGGCGGTGCCGGTGCCGCCGCCGCGGGCGCGGGCGGCCGGGGCCTCCTGGGTCCGGGAGGATCAGGAGACGGAGCCGGCACCGGCCCTGGTGATCCTCGCCCCGCGCGACGGGCTCGCGGCCTACGCCCCGGATCCCGCGGCCGCGCAGGACCTTCTCGCCCTGGGCACCCCGCACCTGTACGCGGGGGTACTGGAGGCCACCGGCGTGGTGGGGCCGCTGGTGCTGCCGGGGCGGTCGGCCTGCGCGGGCTGCGTGGAGCTGACCCGGGCCGACCGGGACCCGGCCTGGCCCCGGATGCTCGCCCAGTGGCGGTCGGGGCGCGCCGCGGGGGTACCGTCTTGCGACATGGCACTGGCCACGGTCGTGGCGGGGCTGACCGTGGCGCGGGCGCTGGCCTTCCTCGACGGTGGGCCCGTCGCAAGCGCGGGGGTACGGCTGGAGCTGGCGCTGCCGGGGCCCACCTGGGACCCGCGCCCCGTCGAGCCGCATCCGCGGTGCCTGTGTGGAGCGGCGGACTTCGCGCCTGCGGAGAACGCCGGGGCCGCGTCGGGCCCGCACGGGACAATGACCCGGTAACCGCCGTCCGCGGCGTGGCTGTTCAGCTAGTTGGAGGGGCGCATGTCTGATCTACCCCGCAAGGCGGTCACCCGTACCGTCAAGTTGGCCGCGTTGCCGCTGGGGTTCGCAGGGCGCACGGCGCTCGGGCTGGGGAAGCGCATCGGCGGCCGGCCGGCGGAGATGATCGCCGCGGAGCTGCAGCAGCGCACGGCCGAACAGCTCTTCGCGACGCTCGGGCAGCTCAAGGGGGGTGCCATGAAGCTCGGTCAGGCGCTGTCCGTCTTCGAATCGGCCCTTCCGGAGCAGGTCGCCGGGCCCTATCGGGCGGCGCTGACCAAGCTTCAGGAAGCGGCGCCACCGATGCCGGTGAAGTCGGTGCACGCCGCCCTGGCGGACCGGCTGGGCGAGGACTGGCGGGATCTGTTCGAGGAGTTCGAGGACAAGCCGGCCGCGGCGGCCTCCATCGGGCAGGTGCACCGGGCGGTCTGGCACGACGGGCGCGAGGTCGCGGTCAAGGTGCAGTATCCGGGCGCGGGCGAGGCCCTGCTGTCGGACCTGACCCAACTGGGCAGATTCGCCAAGCTGCTGGGTCCGCTGGTGCCGGGCATGGACATCAAGCCGCTGATCACGGAGCTGCGCGACCGGGTCTCGGAGGAGCTGGACTACGGGCTGGAGGCGCGGGCGCAGGGCGAGCACGCCCGTGAGTTCGCGGGCGATGCCGACGTGGCGGTGCCCGATGTGGTGCACCACGGCGATCAGGTGCTGGTCACCGAGTGGCTGGAGGGGGTGCCGCTGTCCGAGGTGATAGCGCACGGCACCCGGGAGCAGCGCGACCGCGCCGGTCAGTTGCTGGCCCGTTTCCTGTTCTCCGGCGTGGCCCGCACGGGCCTGCTGCACGCGGACCCGCACCCGGGCAACTTCCGGCTGCTGACCGAGGGCTCCCCCGACGGCCCGCCGGAGAAGTGGCAGCTGGGCGTGCTGGACTTCGGCACGGTCGACCGGCTGCCGCGCGGGCTGCCGGTGGAGATAGGGGCGGCCCTGCGGCTGGCGCTGGAGGGCGACGCCGCCGCGGTGCACGAGCTGCTGCGGTCCGAGGGGTTCGTCAAGCCGGAGATCGAGCTGGACCCGAAGGCGGTGCTGGACTATCTGGTGCCCATCATCGAGCCGGCCCAGGTGGAGGAGTTCACCTTCACACGTGACTGGCTGCGCTCGCAGGCGGCCCGCATCGCCGACCCCCGCTCCCCCGCCTATCAGCTGGCGCGGCAGCTCAACCTGCCGCCGTCGTATCTGCTGATCCACCGGGTGACGATGAGCACGATAGGGGTGCTCTGCCAGTTGGGCGCGACCGTCCGGCTCCGGGAGGAGATGGAGGCATGGGTGCCCGGCTTCGCGCCGAGCGCCCGCAGCCGGGACACCTCCGCCTGACCGGGCCCTCACCACCAGGCGGAGTCCAGGCGGCCCTCGATGGCCCGGATGTTGGCCCGGGCACAGGCGTCGCAGAAGTACTGCCGGCTGCCGTTCTCCACGGAGCAGGTCCAGGTGGGGGGCGGGGTGCCACCGGGGGCCGGGGTTCCGCAGCGGGCACAGGTGACCGGCTCGGCGGGCTCGGGGCCCAACTGCACGGGTTCATGCGTCTTGGAGGCCACGCCCCCGACGATAGCCCCGCGAGCGGGCGGGGTGCGGGTGGCGCACCCAACGCGGCGCGGGGCCGGTCCGTTCGGACCGGCCCCGCGGGCGCTCACTGCATGACGGCCATGGCCAGCGCGCGACGGGCGCGCAGCGAGGCGCGCTCGGCACGGCGCTGCATGCGCCGGGCGGCGGCCAGGCGCACGGCCCTGCGTTGGGACTCGGCCTCGCGCAGCCTGTCGTGCACATGAGCCCTGGCCAGGGCTTCTGGGATGAGTTGCATGGCGTGGTTCCTGTTCTGGCGATGCTCGGTGGCGGTCTCGTGGGAGACGAAGGGCTCGGGGGTCGGGCGCTGCATGGTCGGGTCCTGCTTCTTGGGGTCGTGCGTCGAGGGGCGGTCGATGGTGCCTGCGGTGATCATGCGGCGACCGGGTTCTTGCGCGGGCGGCCGCGGGGACGCTTGCGGGCGACGACCACACCCTGGACGAACAGCTCGCCACCCCAGACGCCCCAGGGCTCGCGGCGGTCCTTGGCGCCGGCGAGGCAGGCGGCGCGCAGCGGGCAGGTCTGGCACAGGGACTTGGCGTACTCGACGTCGGCCGGCGACTCGGCGAAGAAGACCTCGGGGTCGTAGGAGCGGCACGGGACCGGCACGCCGAGGTTCTCGATGGCCTCGTCGAGGTCCGTCAGGGTGGTCAGGGCGGTCAAGGAGTCCTCCGTGGGGACGGGCGGGGGGATCAAGTCGGTGGCTACGGACGGGGTGTGCGCCTTGAGTTGCACGGTGTGTGATTCCTCGTCTGTTGTTCCGGCGGGTGGCCGGAGTGGTGTCCCCCGGCTTGGGGGCAAAGCGAAGGGCCGCGGATCCCGGTGTGGGTTCCGCGGCCCTGGAAGGTGCCGACCTGATCGCGCCGATCAGGCTGGATCTCTCCAGGGTTCGAGCCCACGGAAGGCCCACGTCTTGGGAAGGTGCTGCTGCTGGACGGTGACCGCCTCGGCGCCATTGGCCGCCGGCGCAAAGGCATAGGCCGGAGCCTGTGCCTGTGCTGCTGCCATGACCTCGGACGCCTTGGTCGGTCGCTCTTCGATGAGGACGATCCGACCGGCACCGGACAGACCGGTGCCCTGGACGGAGCCGAAGCCGGAGCCGAGCATGGCGGAGCCGATACGCCGATCGGTCATTTTGTCGAAGCTGTTGAAGCTGATCATTTTCTCCGCCTCCTCTCGGCGTCTCGGGGACCGCTGCGAGCGGTCGTCTTCGGTTGAGTGCAGCAGGAACCCGGCGGATCCGTAAAGGACCCGTCGTTTCCCTGCTCGGAAGGCTATGGGCACTGCCTCCGCGGGCGCAAACTATTTTTCCGGAGATTCTTCGGAGGTGTCCTGGGACACATCCGAAGAGGGCTCCGTGCCTGCGCACAGGGCGAGGACGTCGGACCCGAACCGGTCGAGCTTTCGTCCTCCGACACCTGAGATGCACGCCAGCTCCGATTCGGTTCCCGGAACGGCCTCGGCAATCGCGAGCAGCGTCTTGTCGGTGAAGACGCAGAACGCGGGCTGGCCCAGCAGCCGGGCCTGCTCGGCCCGCCAGTCGCGCAGCCGCTCGTAGAGCGCCTCGTCGAGCTCCGAGGGGCAGTCCTCGCAGCGCATCAGCTTGATCTCCCCGGCGTCGGTCAGCGTCCGCCCGCAGACCCGGCAGCGCGCGTGACCGCGCTTGCGCCGCACTCCGCGCTCGATGCCGCCCCGCCCGGGGGCGGGGGCGGCGTGCCCGGCGCGGGCCGCGGTGGTGCCGGGCCGCAGCCCGGCCAGGAAGCGGGTGGGGCGCCGGGACGGGCGCCCGCCGGGGGCCCGGGACAGCGCCCAGGACAGGGTCAGGTGGACCCGGGCGCGGGTGACGCCGACATAGAGGAGGCGGCGCTCCTCCTCCACCTGCTCGTCCGTCTTGGCGTAGGTGATGGGGAGCATGCCCTCGGTGAGGCCCACCAGGAAGACGGCGTCCCACTCCAGGCCCTTGGCGGCGTGCAGGGAGGCGAGGGTGACGCCCTCGACGGTGGGGGCGTGCTGGGCGGCGGCCCGCTCGTCCAGCTCGGCGACCAGGTCGGCGAGGGTGGCGGTGGGGCGGGCGCGGGCGAAGTCCTCGGCGAGGCGCACGAGGGCGGCCAGGGATTCCCAGCGGTCGCGGACGGCTCCGGAGCCGGCGGGGGCCTGGGGCGTCCAGCCGCGGGTGCCGAGCACGGCACGCACCTGCGCGGGCAGGTCCTCGGCGTCGGCGAGCTGGGCGTCGCCGTGGCCGCCGGCGCGGGCGGCGCCGCGCAGCAGCAGGCCGGCCTCGCGGACCTCGGGCCGCTCGAAGAACCGCTCGGCGCCGCGCAGCTGGTAGGGCACCCCGGCGTCGGCCAGGGCCTGCTCGTAGACCTCGGACTGGGCGTTGATCCGGTACAGGACGGCGATCTCGCTGGCGGGGACGCCGGAGGCGATCAGCTCGCGCACCCGGCGGGCGGTGCCCTCGGCCTCGGCGGGCTCGTCGGCGTACTCGGCGTAGGCCGGCTCGGGACCGGGGCCGCGCTGGGAGACCAGCTCCAGGCGGTGCTCGGCGGCCCGGCCGCGGGCCTGGGAGAGCAGCCCGTTGGCGAGGTGGACGACCTGGGGGGTGGAGCGGTAGTCCCGGACGAGCTTGATCACCGTGGCGTGGGGGTGCCGGGTGCGGAAGTTCAGCAGGTGGTCGGGGGTGGCACCGGTGAAGGAGTAGATGGTCTGGCTGGCGTCGCCGACCACGCACAGGGTGTCGCGCTCCCCCAGCCACAGCTCCAGCAGCCGCTGCTGCAGGGGGCTGACGTCCTGGTACTCGTCGACGACGAAGTGCTGGTACTGCCGGCGCACGGTCTCGGCGATGTCGTGGCGGTCCTGCAGGACGCCGACGGTCAGCAGCAGCACGTCCTCGAAGTCGATCACGCCGCGCTCGCGCTTGAGCTGCTCGTACATGCCGTAGACGCGGGCGATCTCGGCGGTGTCGCGGGGCGCCTCGCGGCCCGCCTTGGCGGCGGCGGCCGGGTAGTCCTCGGGGACGGTCTGGGTGACCTTGGCCCATTCGATCTCGGCGGTGACGTCGCGCAGCTCGTTGCGGTCGAGGCGGATGCGGCAGCGGGCGGCGGCCTCGGCGACCACCTGGACCTTGCGGTCCAGCAGCCGGGGCATCTCCCCGCCGACGGCCTTGGGCCAGAAGTACTGCAGCTGGCGCAGGGCGGCGGAGTGGAACGTACGGGCCTGGACGCCGCCGGCGCCCAGCTGCCGCAGCCGGCCGCGCATCTCCCCGGCAGCCCGGTTGGTGAAGGTGACGGCGAGCACACTGGCGGGCTGCAGGATCCCCGAGCGCACGCCGTAGGCGATGCGGTGGGTGATGGCCCGGGTCTTGCCGGTGCCGGCACCGGCGAGGACGCACACCGGCCCGCTCAGGGCGGTGGCCACCTCGCGCTGCTCGGGGTCGAGCCCGTCGAGCACCGCGTCGGCCGTCTCCGGCACCTGGGGGAAGCCCTGGGAGAAGAGGGGGGAGTGCGTTGCTGCTGTCACCCCGCCATGCTGCCAGGTCCACCGGGGCGAGCGGGAATGTTGTCCACAGGGGTGACCCACCGGTCGTACAAGTCGGGACGTGCTGTGCGCCACTGCGGCGGGGCGACGGGAATGCGCCATCGTCGGTCCGCGTTGACCGTCCGGAAACACCAGGTTGCTCCCTCGGAGCAGCACCGATCAGAAGGAGCGCGGGTCGCATGTCGAACGCCGTGACGATGTACAGCACCACCTGGTGCGGCTACTGCCGCCGGCTGAAGAGCCAGATGGAGCGCGAGGGCATCGCCTACAACGAGGTCAACATCGAGCTCGACGCCGACTCGGCGGCGTTCGTCGAGAAGGCGAACGGCGGGAACCAGACGGTCCCCACCGTTCTCTTCGCGGACGGCTCCACGCTCACCAACCCCTCCCTCGCCCAGGTCAAGGCCAAGATCGGCAGCCTCAGCGGGGTCTGAGCAGGCTCTGCGGCAGGGGTCTACGGCAGGGGCTCGCCGTACCAGAGCTCGATCAGCCGGGCCGCGATCGAGATGCCGGTGGGAGGCAGCACCTCCCCGGACTCGAACGCGGCCCGCAGCTCGTCGCGGGAGAACCAGCGCGCCTCGTGGATCTCCTCGCCGTCGACCTGGATGTCGCAGGAGGTGGCGCTGGCCATGAAGCCCAGCATGAGGCTGGAGGGGAAGGGCCAGGGCTGGCTGGCGACGTACTCGACGTCGCCGACGCTCACGCCGGCCTCCTCCGCCACCTCGCGGCGCACGGCCTGCTCGATGGACTCCCCCGGCTCCACGAAGCCCGCCAGGGTCGAGAAGCGGCCCTCGGGCCAGTGCATCTGCCGGCCGAGCAGGGCCCGGTCCTGCTCGTCGGTCACGAGCATGATCACGGCGGGGTCGGTGCGCGGGTAGTGCTCGGCGCCGCAGGCCGGGCAGCGGCGGACGTGGCCGGCCGCGGCGATGACGGTGCGCTCGCCGCAGCGCGAGCAGAAGCGGTGCAGGCGCTGCCAGTTCTCCAGGGCCACCGCGTGCACCAGCAGCCCGGCGTCGCGGGGGGAGAGCAGCAGCCCGGCCTCGCGCAGCCCGGCGGGGCGCGCGGACTGGTCGATGCGCCCGGGCAGGCTGTCCTTCTGGACGGCGAAGTAGGCGACGCCGTCGGCGTCCTGGCCCAGGAAGTAGCGGTGGGTCTCGGTGACGGGCGCCTCGAAGGCGGGCGTCATGACCAGCTCGGTACGGCCGTCGGGGGTGTCGTCGACGAGCGCCTGACCGCCGGAGACCACGAAGACCCGGGTGGTGGGGTGGCTCCAGGCGGCGGAGAGCCAGGCTTCGTCGAGCCGGTGGTGGGCGGCTCTGTCGATGCCGCTCGCGCCGCTGAGCGTGATGGGCCGGGTGCTTGTGAGATCGGTCCAGTCGGTCATGGTCACGGCTGCTTCCAACTCCCCCTCTTGACGGTGGTCGTGCTGCTGCGGCTGGTGCCGCGGTACGGGCCGGTGGCCGGGCCGGCGCCGGTGGCGTGTGGTGCGGCGGGCGGCGTGCGCGGCTAGGCGCGGGAGGCCGGCCCGCCGGCGTAGGTGGCGGCGAGGTCGGCCCACAGGTGGGCGGCGCTCTCGGCGCCCTTCAGGAGCAGGTCCAGCTCGACCTTCTCGTTCGGGGCGTGCCAGCCGTCGGAGGGCACCGAGATGCCGAGGAAGAGCACCGGGGCGCCCAGGACGTCCTGCAGGTCGGCGGCGGGGCCGGAGCCGCCCTCGCGCGTGAAGCGGATCTCCTGCCCGAAGGCGCGGCCCATGGCGCGGGCGAGCGAGGTCAGGGCCGGGTGGTCCAGGGGCGTCAGGCATGGGCGGGTGGACCCGGTGAAGGTGATCTCGTGGCGGATGCCCGCGGGGAGCCGGTCGGCCACCCACTGGCGCAGGGTGTCCTGGATGCGCTCGGCGTCCTGGCCGGCGACGAGCCGGAAGGACAGCTTCAGCTGGGCGCTCGACGGGACGATGGTCTTGCCGCCGGGGCCCTGGTAGCCGCCGCCGATGCCGTTGACCTCGGCGGTGGGGCGGGCCCAGATGCGCTCCAGGGTGCTGTAGCCGCTCTCGCCGAGGGTGCCGTGCGAGTGGGCGGCGCCCAGCCAGCGCTTCTCGTCGAAGGGCAGCTCGGCGATCAGCTCGCGCTCGCGGTCGGTGAGCTCGACGATGCCGTCGTAGAAGCCGGGGAGGGTGACGCGGCGGTCCTCGTCGTGCAGGGCGGCGGCCAGCCGGGCGGCCTCGGTGGCGGGGTTGGGCACCGCGCCGCCGAAGGAGCCGGAGTGGATGTCCTGGTCGGGGCCGTACAGGTCGATCTGGCACTCGGCCAGGCCGCGCATGCCCGTGCAGACGGTGGGGGTGTCCTCGGACCACATGCCGGTGTCCGAGACGATCACCACGTCGCAGGCGAGGCGGTCGCGGTGGGCGTGCAGGAGGGCGGGGAAGTTCGGGGAGCCGGACTCCTCCTCGCCCTCGATCAGCAGCTTGAGGTTGACGGCGGGCGCGGTGCGGCCGGTGGCGGCCAGGTGGGCCCGCACGCCGAGGGCGTGGAAGAAGACCTGGCCCTTGTCGTCGGCGGCGCCGCGGGCGTAGAGGCGGTTGCCGACGGTGGTGGGCTCGAAGGGGTCGGTGTGCCAGCCGTCCTCGCGGGCGGCGGGCTGCACGTCGTGGTGCCCGTAGACCAGGACGGTGGGGGCGGCGGCGTCGCCGCAGGGCCACTCCGCGTAGACGGCGGGGGCGCCGGGGGCCCCGGGCGTGCCCGTCTCCCATACCTCGGCAACGGGGAAGCCGGTCTCGGTGAGCTTGTCCGCGAGCCACTGCGCGCTGCGGCGTACGTCCGGGGCGTGGGCCGGGTCGGCCGAGACGGAGGGAATGCGCAACCACTCGGCCAGGTCCTGGAGGAAGGCGGCGCGGTGCTCGGCGAGGTACGCGCGGACGACGGTGTCCGGGGTGTTGCTCATGCATCGAGCCTATCGGGAGCCGCGGACCGGCTCGGAGCGGGTTTCCTCACACTTCCTCCCCCAGGATGATCTTTTCGAGGCCGGCGCGGTCGGGCAGGCCCGGCGGGTGGACGGTCAGGCCGTCGCGTACGTGGACGAAGGCGGCGCCGACGGATTCCAGCGGTATGCCGTGCTGCTCGGCCCAGGCCACGCGGTAGACGGCGAGCTGGAGGGGGTCGGCGTCGCTCTGGCGGCTCGTCTTCCAGTCGACGATCTCGTAGTGGTACCCGCCGTCCGGGGCGGGGGTGCGGTAGACGGCGTCGATGCGGCCGCGGATGGCCCGGCCGGCCAGCGTGATCTGGACGGGCGCCTCGACGCGGTAGGGGGTGCGGTGGGCGTACGGGGTGCGGCGGAATGCCTCCTTCAGCTCGGCCAGGTCGCGCTCGT
Organism: Streptomyces sp. PKA51; assembly: GCF_057552455.1. NCBI lineage: Bacteria > Bacillati > Actinomycetota > Actinomycetes > Kitasatosporales > Streptomycetaceae > Streptomyces > Streptomyces sp. PKA51. The sequence goes on along the minus strand of NZ_BAAJPZ010000008.1, from coordinate 255,122 downwards.
CGGCGATGCGGGGATCGTCGTCCTCGCCGCCGGGCAGCTCGTCGGGGCCGAGCAGGGGCAGCGGCAGCGCCTCGAAGCGCGACTCGACCCAGGCGTGGAAGCGCGTGCCGCGGCGGGCCGCCGGCTGCGGGCGCCGGGGCATCGGGCGGGCCAGGTCGCGGGCGAAGCCGTCGGGGTCGGCGGCCAGGCGCACGACCTGGGAGGCGGTCAGGGCGGCCGGCAGCTCGACCTCGCGCACGGTGGCGCGGGCACGGCGCAGCTCGCCGACGAGGGCGTCGAGGTCGCGGTCCCAGGAGGCGACGGCGCGGGCCTCCTCGGGAAGCAGCTCGTCCTCCTCCGCCTGCTGCGCCCCGGTGCCCTCGGCGGCGAGGTGGTCCAGGACGGCGCGGGCGGCCGCGCGGCGGCGGGCGAGGGAGGCGGCGTCCAGGGGCAGGGGCCAGGAGTGCTCGCGCTCGTCCTCGGCCAGGGCGGGGTTCTCCTCGCCCTCCTCCGGGGCCGGGGCCCACGCCTCGATCTCGCCGTGGCCCGCCTCGCAGTGCTCGCGCAGGGCCTCCAGGAAGACGGACGGGCCGCGGGGCCGGCGCTGGCTGGGGCCCCACCAGTGGCCGGAGGCCAGCAGGAGGGAGCGGGGGCGGGTGAAGGTGACGTAGCCGAGGCGGAGCTCCTCGGTGTGCTGGTGCTCCTTCATCGCCTCCTTGAACGCGCTCATGCCCTTGGCGTCCCAGCCGGCCAGCTCCGGGAGGGTGGCGGCGTCGCCGCGCAGGGGATGCGGCAGCACCTTGGGCTGGGCCGTCCACGCCTCGCGGCCCTGCTCGCTCGGGAAGCTCTTGGCCACCAGACCGGGGACGGCCACGACGTCCCACTCCAGGCCCTTGGACTTGTGCGCGGTCAGGATCTTGACGGTGTCCTCGCCGCCGGGCAGGGACCCGTCGAGCCCCTTGTCGTACTGGGCGGCAGTGCGCAGGAACCCCAGGAAGGCGGACAGGGTCGCCTCCCCGTCGAGGGCGGCGAACCCGGCGGCCACGTCCAGGAAGCGGGTGAGGGTCTCGCGGCGGCGGGCGGCCAGGGCGTGCGGGGAGGCGGAGAGCTCGACCTCCAGGCCGGTGGTCGCCAGGACGCGGTGCAGGACGTCCATGAGCGGGTCGGCCAGGCTGCGGCGCAGGTCGCGCAGCTCGGCCGCCAGCCGGGCGAAGCGGACGGCGGCCTCCTTGGAGAAGGGCAGGCCGTCGTCGGGCGCGGTGGTCAGGAAGGTGTCGAGGGCGTCGGCCAGCGAGACGGTCTCGGTGGGGTCGGTGCCCTCGACGGCCTCGGCCAGCCGCCGCCCGGGATCGGTGCCCGTGCCCGCGTACGGGACGAGGGTGCGGGCGCGGCGGCCGAGCAGGGCGAGGTCGCGGGGACCGATGCGCCAGCGGGGGCCGGTCAGGAGGCGGACGAGGGCGGCGTTGGCCGTGGGGTCGTCCAGGACCTCGCACACGGCGACCAGGTCGGCGATCTCGGGCAGGTGCAGCAGCCCGGACAGCCCGACGACCTCGACGGGGACGTCGCGCTCGACGAGGGCGGCCTGGATGCCGGCGAAATCCGTGGCCGTACGGCACAGGACGGCGATCTGCCCGGGCGGGGTGCCGGTGCGCACCAGGTGGGCGAGGGAATCGGCCAGCCAGTCGAGCTCCTCGGCGTGCGTGGGCAGCAGGGCGCAGCGCACGAGGCCGTCGCGCTCGGCGCCGGGGGCCGGGCGCAGGGCCTCCACGCCCTCGTGCCGGGCGCGCAGGGGCGCGGCGAGGCCGTTGGCGAGCTCCAGGAGGCGGCCGCCGCTGCGCCGGTTCTCGCTGAGGGCCTGGCGGCGGGCGGGGGTGCCGTCGGCGTGCGGGAAGTGGCGGGGGAAGTCGTCGAGGTTGGCGACGGAGGCGCCGCGCCAGCCGTAGATGGCCTGGCAGGGGTCGCCGACGGCGGTGACGGCGTGGCCGCTGCCGGCGCCGAACAGGCCGGCCAGGAGCAGGCGCTGGGCGACGGAGGTGTCCTGGTACTCGTCGAGGAGGACGACGGCGTACTGCTCGCGCAGGATGCGGCCGACCTCCGGCCGGGTGCCCGCGAGCTCGGCGGCCAGCGCGATCTGGTCGCCGAAGTCGAGCAGATCGCGGGAGCGCTTCTCGCGGCGGTACTGCTCGACGAGCCCGAGGAGCTCCCCGCGGGCGCGGGCGGCCTCCGGGATCTTGCGCAGGTCGGCGTTGGTCAGCCGGACCCCGTCCAGCTCCCGCAGCAGACCCTGGTCGAACGCGCGCAGGCGGGCGGGGGTGACCAGATGCTCCGCCAGCTCGCCGTCGAGCGCGAGGAGGTCGGCCACGAGGTCGGCGAACGAGCGGGTCAGGGCCGGGTGCGGGCCCGGGGAGGAGCGCAGCACGCGGGCGGCCAGCTGGAAGCGGGTGGCGTCCGCGAGGAGCCGGGCGCTCGGCTCCAGACCGATGCGCAGGCCGTGCTCCTTCAGCAGCTGACCTGCGAACGCGTGGTACGTCGAGATGCGCGGCTCGCCGTCGGCCTCCTCCGGCACCGCACCGGCCGCGGCCAGGGCCTTGCGGACACGCTCCGCCAGCTCGCCCGCGGCCTTGTTGGTGAACGTCAGGCCGAGCACCTGCTCGGGAGCCACCTGCCCGGTGCCCACGAGCCACACCACACGGGCCGCCATGACCGTGGTCTTGCCGGAACCCGCACCGGCCACGATCACCTGCGGGGCGAGCGGCGCGGTGATGCAGGCCGTCTGCTCCGGGGTGAACGGAATGCCGAGGAGCTCCTTGAGCTCCTCGGGATCGGTCAGGCGCGGGGTCACGCCGGGAACGCTACCGGGGGCCACTGACATCACGCCCTGCCCTACTCGACCACGTGACGGCCCTCGGGCCGGGCACTGCACGAGGCACGGAAGGTGCAGTGGGTGCAGTGCTGGCCGGGGCGGGGGGCGAAGCGTTCCTCGAGCACGCGGCCGGCGGCCTCCGCGAGGAGGGAGCCGATCCACTCGCCGTCCGGGGCGTCCTGCGCCTGGACCTTGGGCAGGGCGTCGCCGCCGTCCTTTTTGGCCGCACCCTGGCGCAGGTGGACGAGCTCGGCGCCGCCCGGCTCCGGGCGGCGGCCGTCGAAGACGTCGTCCACGGCACCCTCGGCGACGGCACGCTGGTAGACGGCGAGCTGGGGGTGGACGGCGACCTCCTTGGCGGTCGGCGCGTTCTTGCCGGTCTTGAAGTCCACGACATAGGCGCGGCCGTGGTCGTCGCGTTCGACGCGGTCCATGGAGCCGCGCACGCGCACGAGGTACTGCTCGGCCTTGAGGGTCACGTCGAAGGGGTGCTCGGTGGCGACCGGGTACCGGCCGCGTTCCATCACGTGCCAGCGCAGGAAACGCTCCAGGGCGGCGCGGGCCGTCTCCTTCTCCTGCTGCGACTTCCACGGCGCGTCGAAGGCCAGGGCGTCCCACACGCCGTCGAGGCGCTCCATCAGCACGGCCAGGTCCGCGGGCGTACGGCCGGAGGCGACCTCGTCGGCCAGGACGTGGACGACGTTGCCGAAGCCCTGCGCCGCCGTGGCCGGGGCGTCCGCCTTGACCTCCCGGCCCAGGAACCACTGCAGCGAACAGCCCGTACCGGTCAGCTGGCCGACGGCCGACGGCGACAGGGCCACCGGCCGCTCGGGATCGCGCAGCGGGGTCTCGTTGTGCGTCGTCTCGTGCAGCCCCCACCAGCGGTAGGGATGGGCGGCGGGTACGAGCGGCTGGCCGTCCTCGTCCCGCAGCGCGGCCAAGGCGGCCAGGCGGCGGGCCGCGGCGGCGCGCAGCGCCGGGGTCGCCGCCGGATCCACGGTCGTCGCGCGCAACTCGGCCACCAGCGCGGCCACGGCCAGCGGCCGGCGCGGACGGTGCGCTATGGCCACGGGCTCGACGCCCAGCTCGGCCAGGAACCGCGACGGCTGATCGCCGTCCTCCGCGGCCGCCTGCACGGCGGTGACGACCAGCCGCTCGCGGGCACGGGTCGCCGCCACGTAGAACAGGCGGCGCTCCTCCGCGAGCAGGGCACCCGCGGGCAGCGGCTCGGCGAGACCGTCCCGCCCGATGCGGTCGGCCTCCAGCAGGGAACCGCGGCGGCGCAGGTCCGGCCACAGCCCCTCCTGCACACCGGCGACGACGACCAGCCGCCACTGCAGACCCTTGGAACGGTGCGCGGTCATCAGACGTACGGCGTCCGGACGCACCGGACGGCGCGTGAGGGTGTCGGCGGCGATGTCCTGGGCCTCGACCTCGTCGAGGAAACCGAGGGCACCGAGCCCGCCGGTGCGCTCCTCCGCGCGGGCGGCCGTCTCGAACAGCGCGCAGACCGCGTCGAGATCACGGTCGGCGTTGCGGCCCGCGGGACCGCCGCGGTGCGCCGCCCGCTGCAGACGGGAGGGCCACGGCGTGCCGTCCCACAACGCCCACAGGGCGTCCTCGGCGGTACCGCCGCGCACCAGGATCGCGCGCGCGTCCCGCAGCAACCCGCCCAGGCGCTGGGCGGCGCGCGCGTACGCCGGGTCGTGCGCGACGAGGCGCTCGGGCTCGGCGAGCGCCCGCGCAATGAGCTCGTCCGACGGCCTCGGAGCGACCTCCCCGGCAGCCCGCTCCTCCTCCCGCAAGGCCCGCCCGAGCCGCCGCAGATCGGCGGCGTCCATGCCGCCGAGGGGCGACGTCAGCAACGCGATGGCCGTCTCGGCGCCCAGCCACCCCGGAGCCTCCGGCTCGGGGGCGCCCCCGACGACGGCCCCCTCGGCGGCCACGGACGCGTCGGCGCCCCCGGGCACCGCGGGGGACCCCGCGGTCCCGGCAGACCCGGCCGCCGCAGGAGACCCGGCAGCCCCGGCGGCCTCGGCCACCGCGGGGAACCCGCCGGACCCGGCGGACCCGGCCGCCGCAGGAGAACCGGCAGCCCCGGCGGCCTCGGCCTCCACAGAGGGCCCCGACGGGCTCATGCCGTCCGCCACCCCCGCCGCCTCCGCGGCCTCCGCGGCCCCCGCCGCGTCCCGTAGGGCCGCTTCCGCGGCCACGCGGAGGGCTGTCAGCAGGGGGGCCACCGCCGGTTCGTGGCGCAGGGGGATGTCGTCGCCGTCGACCTCCACCGGGACGCCTGCCGCGGTCAGGGCGCGGCGGAGGGTGGGGATCGAGCGGGTGCCGGCGCGGACGAGGACGGCCATGTCCTGCCAGGGGACGCCGTCCTCCAGGTGGGCGCGGCGCAGGATGTCGGCGATGTTGTCGGTCTCGGCGCCGGCCGTCGGGTAGGTGTACGTCTCCACGCGGCCGCCGTCGCGGACGGCCGTCAGGTCGCGGTGGGCGCGTACCGCGTCGGCGGGCAGGCGGGTCAGCGGCATGCGGCGGGTGAGCAGCCGGGTGGCCTGGAGGAGGTTCGCGGCGGAGCGGCGGCAGGTGGTGAGGACGGCCACGGGGGCGGGGGTGCCGTCGGCGGTGGGGAAGGCGTGCGGGAAGTCGAGGATGCCGCCGACGTCGGCGCCGCGGAAGGCGTAGATGGACTGGTCGGGGTCGCCGAGGGCGACCAGGGTGCGGCCGCCGCCGGCGAGGGCGTGCAGGAGGCGGTTCTGGGCGGCGTCGGTGTCCTGGTACTCGTCGACGAAGACGGCGTCGTAGCGGCGGGCGAGGTCGGCGGCGACGTCGTCGCGTTCGGCGAGGAGGACGGCCCGGTGGACGAGCTCGGCGTAGTCGAGGACGCCGCGGGCGTCGAGGACGTCGAGGTACTCGGCGAGGAAGGCGGCGGCGGCGCGCCAGTCGGGGCGCCCGGTGCGGTGGGCGAAGGCGCCGAGGTCTCCGGGGCCGAGGCCGAGCTCGCGGGTGCGGGCGAGGACGGCGCGCATCTCGTCGGCGAAGCCGCGGGTGGTCAGGCAGGCGCGCAGTTCGTCGGGCCAGCGCACGCGGCCGCGGCCCTCGCGGCCGAGGGCGAGCTCGCCCTCCAGCAGCTCGCGGACCATGACGTCCTGTTCCGGGCCGGACAGCAGGCGCAGGGGTTCGGCGAACGTCTCGGCGTCCTGGTGGGCGCGCACGAGGGCGTAGCAGTAGGAGTGGAAGGTGGTGGCCTGGGGGCCGAGCGTGCCGCCGAGGCGGGCGGCGATGCGGTCGCGGACGTCGACGGCGGCCTTGCGGCTGAAGGTGAGGACGAGGATCCGCTCGGGGTCGGTGCCGCGCCGCACCCGTGCGGCGACGGCCTCGACGAGGGTGGTGGTCTTGCCGGTGCCGGGGCCGGCGAGGACCAGCAGGGGGCCCCGCTCGTGGTCAACCACCGCGCGCTGGGCCGCGTCCGGCTCAAGGGGGGCCGCGGGGCCCGGCCGGGTGCGCACCAGGCGGTACGCGCCCGGGGCGGGCTGGGGCGACGAGGTGGAGGAGCTCACGTGTGGTGCCGGTCCTGGTGGGTCTGGTGTGTCGGGAGGGGTCCGGTGCGCAGGGCGGTCACCGACGCTACGCCAGGAGCGACCCGGGACGCAGGGCGTCCCGCGGGGCGCCGTCCGGCGGCCGGTGGCTCATCCCTTCGGGTTACTGGGGAAACACCGCGGCCGTGGTCCCGGTCACGTGTCGTGCGTCACACCGTCCCAGCGGGCCGTGGCCATGGCCACGCGCGGGGGGTCGCCCGCGCGCAGCGGGGTGCCCTCGGCGCGGTAGTGCTCCAGGGCCCGCCGTTCGTGGCCGGGCAGCAGCCGGCCGTCCGCGCGCACGACGCGCCACCAGGGCACGGCGCCGCCGTAGAGGGCCATGACGCGGCCGACCTGCCGGGGTCCGCCGTCGCCGAGCCATTCCGCGACGTCGCCGTAGGTCATCACCTTGCCGGGCGGGATGCGCTCGGCGAGCGACAGGACCCGCTCGGCGTACTCCGGAAGCTCGCTCATCCGGTCCATACTGCCGCAGGCCGCCGACAGTGCCGGTGGGGGCCGGAAGCAGCCCTCCGCAAGATCACCCAGAGTGCACCTCGGCACCACAGGGCGTACGATCTCCACTCCGCGCCCCCGAAATGCACCCTGATACCCCCTTGCCCGGCCGGGTCGTGCCACCATCTTCCGGGCGGTGACTGGTGATACGAGACCGAGACGAGACGGACGACGAGCAGGGCGCGCAGCCTCATGACGGGGCGCGCGCCCGTCGAGTGCTGTCCTGGGACAAGGACTGCGCCAAGGACGGGGAGGGCCGTATCGACAAGGTCTCCGGCGACGAGCCGCTGCTGCCCGCCCGGGTCCACCGTCCCGCGGACCTGGTGCGGCTGTTCCTGGGCATCCTCGGGATCGCCCTGGTGCTCGCCCTCGCGGCCTTCGCCCACTCGACCACCCAGGGAGTGGCGCAGGACATCCGGCAGAGCACGGGCACGGTGCCCGAGCTGCTGGCGAACTTCGCCGGCCTGACGGCGAACATCGCGGTCTTCATCGTCCCGGTGGCCTTCGCCGTCGAGCGCCTGGTCAAACGCGACGGCCTGCGCATCGCCGACGGCGTGCTGGCCGCCGTGCTCGCGCACGGCGTGTCGCTGGCCACCGCCCTGTGGGTGGCCGAGGCGGCCCCGGCCGCGATCCGTGACGCGCTCACCCAGCGCGCGCCCAGCGGCGGCGTGACCGACCCGGTGCACGGCTACCTGGCGCCCGTGATCGCCTACATGACCGCCGTCGGCATGTCCCGCCGGCCCCGCTGGCGGGTGGCCATGTGGGCCGTCCTGCTGCTCGACTCCTTCGCGGTGCTGGTCAACGGCTACACCACGCCGTTCTCCATCGCCGTCACCGTCCTGATCGGCTGGACGGTGGCGTACGGCACCCTGTACGCCGTCGGCTCCCCCAACGTGCGCCCCACCGGCCGGCACCTGCTGGCCGGGCTGCGGCGCGTCGGCTTCCGCCCCGAGAGCGCCCTGCGCGCGGAGGACACCGCCGCGGACGAGGCCCACCCCGACCGCGGCCGCCGCTACATCGTCACCCTGGAGGACGGCCCGCCCCTCGACGTCACCGTCGTCGACCGCGAGCAGCAGGCCCAGGGCTTCTTCTACCGCGTCTGGCAGCGCCTCGCGCTGCGCGAGACGATCCAGCGCCGCAGCCTGCTCTCCCTGCGCCAGGCCCTCGAACAGGAGGCGCTGCTCGCCTACGCCGCCATCGCGGCCGGCGCCAACGCCCCCAAGCTGATCGCCACCTCCGAGCTCGGCCCGGACGCGGTGATGCTCGTCTACGAGCACACCGGCGGCCGTCCCCTGGACACCGTGCCGGACGACAAGATCACCGATGAGCTGCTCACCTCCGCCTGGCGCCAGCTGCGGTCCCTGCAGTCGCGCCGCATCGCGCACCGCAGGCTCGACGGCGACGCCCTCCTGGTGGATCGTTCCGGCAATGTCGTCCTGACCGACCTGCGCTCCGGCGAGATCGCCGCCGGCGACCTCGTGCTGCGCATGGACGTCGCCCAGCTCCTGGTCACCCTGGGCCTGCGCGTGGGCGCCGAACGGGCGGTCGCCACCGGAGTGGCGGTCCTGGGCCCCGACGCCATCGCCGACAGCCTGCCCCTGCTGCAGCCCCTGGCCCTCACCCGCATCAGCCGCGCCACGCTGCGCCAGCTGGCCCGCGAGCGCTCCGAACGCGAGCGCGAGCGCGTCCTGAAGGCGGCGAAGGAGGCCCGCGAGCCGGAGAGCCGCAAGGCCCTCAAGGCCGAGCGGCACGCCGAGAAGAAGGCCCTGGAGGAGGCGCTGGAGGAGGCCCGCGAGGAGGATCTGCTGGCGCACATCCGCCGCCAGGTGCTCCTCGTCCGCCCCCAGGCCCCCATAGAGCCGGTACGCCTGGAGCGCATCAAGCCCCGCACGCTGATCAGCTTCGTGGCGGGCGCGATCGCCGCGTACTTCCTGCTCTCGCAGCTCACCCACATCAAGTTCGGCGACCTCGTCGACAAGGCCAACTGGGGCTGGGTCGCGGTCGCCGTGGCCTTCCAGGCGCTGACCTACGTGGCCGCCGCGATGAGCCTGCTGGGCTTCGTGCCGGAGAAGCTGACCTTCGGCCGCACCGTGCTGGCCCAGGTCGCCGGCTCGTTCGTCAAGATCGTCGCCCCGGCCGCGGTCGGCGGCGTGGCCCTGAACACCCGCTTCCTGCAGCGTGCGGGCATCCGCCCGGGCCTGGCGGTCGCCAGCGTCGGTGCCTCCCAGCTGTTCGGCCTGGCCTGCCACATCATGCTGCTGCTGTCCTTCGGCTACATCACCGGCACCGAGCGCAGCGACTCCCTCGGCCCCTCCCGCACGGTGATCGGCGGCCTGCTGACCGCCGCCGTCCTGGTCCTGGTCGTGGCGGCGATCCCGGTGCTGCGCAAGTTCGTCTCCACCCGGGTGCGCTCGCTGTTCGCCGGCGTCGTCCCGCGCATGCTCGACGTCCTGCAGCGCCCGCAGAAGCTCTGCGTCGGCATCGGCGGCATGCTGCTGCTGACCGCCGCCAACGTCATGTGCCTGGACGCCTCGATCCGGGCCTTCGGCGGCGAGCTGAGCTACGCGAGCATCGCCGTGGTCTTCCTGACCGCCAACGCCCTGGGCTCGGCGGCCCCCACTCCCGGCGGCGTCGGCGCGGTCGAGTTCGCCCTCACCGGTGCCCTCACCTTCGCCGGCCTGCCGGCCGAGCAGGCAGCGCCCGCCGTCCTCCTCTTCCGCCTGATGACCCTGTGGCTGCCCGTCCTCCCCGGCTGGGCCTGCTTCACGCACCTGACACGTAAAGCCGCCATCTAGGCTTGCACCTGCAACCCCAAACCCCATACCGTGCCGCACATGCGGTCGTACACCATCGGGCAGGCAGCCCGCCTGCTCAGCGTCAGCCCCGACACCGTCCGACGCTGGGCGGATGCCGGCCGCATCCCCACCACCCGCGATGAAACGGGCAAGCGCCACATCTCCGGCAGGGACCTGGCGGCGTTCTCGGTCACCCTCACCGCCGCAGAGGACGAACCGGCGTACACCACGGCCCGCAACGCCTTCCCGGGCATCATCACCGCAGTCAAGCTCGGCGACGTGGCCGCACAGGTGGAGATCCAGGCGGGCCCGCACCGCCTGGTCTCGCTGCTGACCCGCGAGGCCGTCGAGGAGCTGGGGCTCGAGGTGGGCATGGAAGCGGTGGCCCGGGTGAAGGCCACCAACGTGCACATCGATCGCGCCTGACGGAGACCCGATGCACCGCACCCGCGCGGCCCTGACCGCAGCCCTGCTCATCACGCTGGCGGCCTGCAGCGCCAAAGAAGAGGAAACCAATGTCACAGTCCTGGCAGCGGCATCCCTGACGAACGTCTTCAAAGAAGCTCAAGCCACCTACGAAAAGAAGCACCCCGGCACGAAGCTCACGTTCTCCTTCGCCGGCTCCCAGGAACTGGCCGCCCAGGTACGCCAGGGCGTCCCGGCGGACGCCCTGGTGACGGCCGACACCAAGACGATGGACGGCCTCGAAGGCAGGACGACAACACCGGTCACCATCGCCAGGAACAAGCTGACGATCGTCACCACCCCGGGCAACCCCAAGAACATCCGCACCCTCGCGGACCTCGCCCGCCCGGACCTCAAGGTGGTCCTGGCGGCCCCGGAGGTCCCCGCGGGCCGCTACAGCAAGAAGATCCTCGACAACCAGCACATCACGGTGAAACCGGTGTCGCAGGAGGCCAATGTCCGCGCGGTCCTGAGCAAGGTCTCCATGAAGGAGGCCGATGCGGGCATCGTCTACGAAACGGATGCCAAGGTGGCCAAGGCAACTACGGTCGAAATCCCGACGCCCCAGAACGCGGTGGCGACCTACCCCGCGGCAACACTCAAGAACGCACAGCACACAAAAGAAGCCGACGACTTCATCAAGTGGCTGACGTCGGACGAGGCCCGGCAACTTCTGCGAAAAGCAGGCTTCGAGAAGCCATGAGGGCCCGCACCCCCCTGCCCCTCGCACTCCCCGCCGCCGTAGCGGTGGCGTTCCTGCTCATCCCCCTAGCGGGCATCCTGGCCCGTACGCCGTGGAGCACCCTGCCGTCCCGCCTGACGAGCGAGCCGGTCACCCAGGCACTGACGCTGAGCCTGAAGGTGTCCCTGACGGCACTGGCGCTCTCCCTCGTCCTCGGCGTCCCTCTCGCATGGATCCTGGCCAGGGGGACGTTCCGCGGCAAGGCGTTGATCCGCTCCCTGGTGATGCTGCCCATGGTGCTGCCCCCCACGGTGGCGGGCGTGGCCCTGCTCCAGGGCTACGGCAGAAACGGCGTCCTGGGCGGCACCCTCGCACAACTGGGCGTCACCCTCCCCTTCTCGACCCCGGCAGCAGTAGTGGCCTCCACCTTCGTCTCGATGCCGTTCCTGGTGATCAGCATCGAAGGAGCGCTCAAGACCCTCCACCCCCGCTACGAGGAAACAGCCACGACCCTCGGCTCGTCACCGCTGCGCACCTTCCGCACGATCACCCTCCCGCTCATCGCCCCGGGCCTCCTGGCCGGTGCCGCGCTCTGCTGGGCAAGGGCACTGGGCGAGTTCGGCGCGACGATCACGTTCGCGGGCAACCTCCCCGGCACCACCCAAACCCTCCCCCTCCAGGTCTACTTGCTCCTCCAGGACGACCCCGAAGGAGCCACGGCCCTCTCCCTCCTCCTCCTGGCGACCGCGACAGCGGTCCTGCTCTCCCTGCGCGGCAACTGGCTGCAGACGCCGACGGGCCGGAGGGGGCGGGGCGGGGATGGCCCGGAGAGGGACGTAAAGCCATGTTTGCGGCCAAGTTCGGGGCACTCCGAGCAACACGGGGCAACGGCCGCGAACATGGCAGTCCCCGGAGGGTCGTCCCCGCCCCGCCCCCGACCCACCCCGCACGCGCACGCGCACCCGCACACCGACCCGCACCCCCTGCGTACCACCGTCACCGGCGCCGTCCACGCCACCCTCGACGCCCCCGCCGGCACGACCATCGCCGTCGTCGGCCCCAACGGCGCCGGCAAGACCACCCTCCTGCGCGCCCTCCTCGGCCTCACCACCCGCGCCACGGACGGCTCGACCACCCCGCCCCACCGCCGCCGCATCTCCTGGGTCCCCCAGGACGGCGCCCTCTTCCCGCACCTGACCGCCCTCGCCAACACGGCGTACGGCCTGCGCGCCCAGGGCGTACCGAAGCACCGGGCCCTCGCCGAGGCCCGGCACTGGCTGGACGCCCTGGCCGTCGGCGACCTGGCCCACCGCCGGCCCGCCCACCTCTCCGGCGGCCAGGCCCAGCGCGTGGCGCTCGCCCGCGCCCTCGCCGCCTGTCCCCGACTCCTGCTGCTCGACGAGCCGTTGGCGGCGCTCGACCAGTCGACCCGCGCCCACGTGCGCCACACCCTGCGCACGCACCTCGCCGACTTCCCCGGCGTGTGCCTGATCGTCACGCACGACCCCGTCGAGGCCGTCTCCCTCGCCGACCACGTCCTCGTCCTGGAGGACGGCCGTACGACCCAGTACGCACCGCCCGCCGAGCTGACGCGCCGCCCCCGCTCCCCGTGGACGGCCCGCATGCTGGGCCACAACGCGTGGCACGCCACGGCGGCACCCGACGGCACCCTGCACCTCCACGACGGCGGCACGCTCACCCCGGCCGACCCGCCCCCGCCGGGGACGACCGGCATCGCCCTGGTCGCCCCCGCCGCCGTGGCGCTGCACACGACGCACCCCTCCCCCGGGTCGCCCCGCAACGTCTGGCAGGGCACGATCCGCGAGCTGGCACCCCAGGGCAGCCGCGTCCGGGTCCTCGTACGAAGCGAGGCCGAAGTGATCGCCGAGATCACCCCGGCAGCGGTGGCCGACCTGTCCCTCAAGGAGGGCCGAACCGTCTGGATCACGACCAAAGCCACAGAAGTGAAGTTCATCGCCACGTAAACCGGCCACGTAAGCCGGCCGCGTAACCCGGCCCCGTAAACCAGCCACGTAACCCGTACGCCCCACCCCACAGGCGCACCCCCACCCCCGCGCCCAGGATGGACCCCGTGTCCAGATCCGCACGGGCGGCAGCCCTCCCCGCAGCCGCGCTCCTGCTCCTCACCGCGGCAACGGCGACGGGCTGCTCCGGCGGCGGACGCCCCGCCGCCGACGCGGCGACGACCGCACCGGCACCGTCCTCCGGCTCCGGCTCCGCCTCGGGCGCGGCCCCGACCCCCTTCTCCACCCAGAAGCTCGACTGGAAGAAGTGCCCGGCGCCCAGCCGCGCCGAGGACAGCAACGCGGCCGGCCGCCCGCCGGGCAACGACTGGGAGTGCGCGACGCTGCGCGCCCCGCTGGACTACGCCCATCCCGACAAGGACACGATCGGCATCGCGATGATCCGGGCCCGGGCCACCGACCAGGCCCACCGCATCGGTTCGCTGGTGTTCAACTTCGGCGGCCCGGGCGGCTCCGGCGTCACGACGCTACCGGCGTTCGCGGACGACTACAGCACCCTGCGCACCCGCTACGACCTGGTGTCGTTCGACCCGCGCGGCGTCGGCCGCAGCAGCGGGATCACATGCCTGTCCGACAAGGAACTCGACGCGTACTACGCGGCCGACGCCACCCCCACCACCCGGAGCCAGGAGAAGGAGCTCCAGGACCGCATCGCGGCGTACGCGGACGGCTGCCGCAAGCACTCCGGCAAGATCCTCCCCTACGTCGGCACGACGAACGCCGCCCGCGACATGGACCTGATGCGCCAGGTGCTCGGCGACGCGAAGCTGCACTACTTCGGCATCTCGTACGGCACCGAACTGGGCGGCGTCTACGCCCACTTGTTCCCGCACAACGTCGGTCGCGCCGTGCTCGACGCCGTCGTCGACCCGGCGAGCGACCCCGTGCAGAGCGCCCTCGCCCAGGCCGGCGGCTTCCAGCTGGCGCTCGGCAACTACATGACGGCGTGCGTGAAGACGTCCGACAACTGCCCGACGGAGCAGCAGATCACGGCCCTTCTCGACCGCCTGGAGAAGAAGCCGGTCCCGGGCGGCGAGGGCCGCGACCTCACGCAGTCCCTGGCCACCGGCGGCATCGCGCAGTCGCTGTACTCGAAGGACTTCTGGGACTACCTGACCGAGGGCGTGGAGGACGCCGAGAACGGCGACGGAAAGATCCTGCTGGCCCTCGGCGACACCATGAACGGCCGTGGCCAGGACGGCAAGTACAGCTCCCTGCAGGCTTCGCTCAACGCCGTCACGTGCGCCGACTTCGCCCAGCGCTACACCGTGGCGGACGTGCAGAAGAAGGCGGCCGAGTTCCGCAGGACCAGTCCCGTCTTCGGCGACTTCATGGCCTGGAGCCTGCTGCAGTGCACCGGCTGGCCCGCCAAGGGCGAGTGGCGGACGCCGGACGTCAGCGCCAAGGGCGCCGCGCCCATCCTCGTCGTGGGCAACACCGGTGACCCGGCGACTCCTTACGAGGGAGCGCACAAGATGGCGCAGGAGCTGGGCCAGGGCGTCGGAGTCGAGATGACGTACCGGGGAGAGGGGCACGGGGCGTACGACAGCGGCAATGCGTGCGTGAAGAGCACGGTTGACGCATACCTGCTGGAAGGTACTGTTCCGGCACCCGGGAAGGTGTGCTCATAGCACCCATAGCACTTCACACGGGTAAGACTGGTAACACATAAGACTGGTAACACAGGTCGTACGAACGCCCGGGGAGGGGGCCGAGGTGGAGCCGGACACGGAGCACACCGCGGACGACAGGTCCAGGATGCTCACCGGTGCCCTCGCCATAGCGGCGCTGCTGGCCGCCCTGATGGCGCTGTGGCAGACGCAGTCCAGGCCGCTCGACGAGCAGCCCGACCAGTGCCGGGGCACGCCCGCGGGGAGCAGCGGCTTACCGGCGCCGGCCACCGGTGCCCCCGGGTGGTCCACCGACCCCGCCCCCGCAACGGCCGCCGCACCGCCCACCGGCCGGGTCGCGCCGTCGCCCGTGCGCCCCTGCGCTCCCTCCGACGGCGACCGTACGCCGGGGGCCAGTGCGTTGGGAATGGCCCATTCCTCCGTAGAGTCGGTGGAATGAGTATCCAGCGGCCACGGCCACGGCCCAGGGCGGCGGCCCTCGCCTCCGCGGCCCTCGCGATCGCCCTCACCGCCACCGCCTGCGGCAGCGACGACGGGAGCTCCGGCAACGGCGGAAGCGGCACCGGCAGCGGTGACGGCAAGAACGCCACGTCCGCCGCCTCCCCCGCCCTGCACTGGCAGCGCTGCGCCGCCCCCACGCCCGCCCAGGGCGGCGGCAAGGCGCCCGGCAGGGCGTGGGAGTGCGCGAAGCTCCCGGTGCCGCTGGACCACGCCCGGCCGGACGGCGAGAAGATCGAGCTCGCCCTGATCCGCAGCAGGGCGACGGACACCTCGCACCGCATCGGTTCGCTGGTCTTCAACTTCGGCGGCCCGGGCGCCTCCGGGGTGCAGACGCTGCCCTCCCTCGCCGACACCTATGACACGCTGCACCGCCGCTACGACCTGGTCTCCTTCGACCCCCGCGGAGTGGGCGAGAGCGCGGGCGTGCGCTGCCAGAGCGACAAGGAGCTCGACGCCGCCTACCAGGTGGACGGCACGCCGGACGACGACGCCGAGCTGCGCGCGACGCTGGCGTCGAACAAGGCGTTCACCGACGCCTGCACCAGGAACTCCGCCAAGGTCCTGCCCCAGGTGGACACCGCCAGCGCCGCCCGCGACCTGGACCGCATCCGCGCGGCACTGGGCGACGCCAGGCTCAACTACTTCGGCATCTCCTACGGCACCGAACTGGGCGGCGTCTACGCCCACTTGTTCCCCCGCAACGTCGGCCGGACGGTGCTCGACGCCGTCGTGGACCCCACCCAGGACCCGGTCCAGGGCAACATCGCCCAGACCAAGGGCTTCCAGCTGGCCCTGGAGGACTACCTCAAGGACTGCCGCGGCTCGTCCGGCTGCCCGACCCTCGGGCAGATCACGACGCTGCTGCGCGACCTGGACCAGCGTCCCCTGCCCACCAGCGGCGGCCGCAGGCTGACCCAGGACGAGGCCACCGGCGGCATCGCGGCCGCGCTGTACTCGAAGGACACCTGGAAATACCTGACGGCGGGCCTGCAGGAGGCCATGGTCAAAGGCACCGGCAACACCCTGCTGCTGCTCTTCGACGCGATGTCCGGCCGCTCGCCCGAGGGGCGGTACAGCAATCTCACGGCTGCCAACCGGGCCATCTCCTGCGCGGACGCCGAGCAGCGCTACACGGTCGACGACGTGCGCCGGACGATGGCGGAGTTCAAGGCGGCCTCCCCGGTCTTCGGGGAGTCCGCGGCGTGGTCGCTGCTGACGTGCACGGACTGGCCGGTGAAGGGCAAGTGGCGCACGCCGGACGTCCGGGCCGCGGGCGCGCCGCCGATCCTGGTGGTGGGCAACGCCGGCGACCCGGCGACGCCCGTGGCGGGGGCCCGCAGCATGGCGGAGCAGCTCGGCAAGGGCGTGGGCGTGGTGCTCACGGTGCAGGGCGAGGGCCACGGGACGTACGGGGTGAGCTCCTGCGCGACGAGGGCGGTGAACGCCCACCTGCTGGACGGCAAGGTCCCGGCGGACGGGACGACCTGCGGCCCGTAAGCGGCGCGGGGCGCCGTGATGCCGCATGACGAAGCCCGCTCGCCACCGCGGCGAGCGGGCCTTCGACGCACGAGTATCAGTACACCGGCTTGTGCGGCTCGACCTGGTTGACCCAGCCGATCACGCCGCCGCCCACGTGGACCGCGTCCGCGAAGCCCGCGGACTTCAGCACGGCCAGCACCTCCGCCGAGCGGACGCCGGTCTTGCAGTGCAGGACGATCCTGCGGTCCTGGGGCAGGTCCTGCAGGGCGTTGCCCATGAGGAATTCGTTCTTGGGGATCAGCCGGGCGCCGGGGATGGAGACGATCTCGTACTCGTTCGGCTCGCGGACGTCGATGATGTCGATGTTCTCGCCGCTGTCGATCCACTCCTTCAGCTGCCGCGGAGTGATCGTGGAGCCGGCCGCGGCCGCCTGCGCCTCCTCGCTGACCACGCCGCAGAACGCCTCGTAGTCGATGAGCTCGGTGACGGTGGGGTTCTTGCCGCAGACCGCGCAGTCGGGGTCCTTGCGGACCTTGACCTGGCGGTAGGTCATCTCCAGGGCGTCGTAGATCATCAGCCGGCCGACGAGCGGGTCGCCGATGCCGGCCAGCAGCTTGATGGCCTCGTTGACCTGGATGGAGCCGATCGAGGCGCACAGCACGCCCAGCACGCCGCCCTCGGCGCAGGAGGGGACCATGCCCGGCGGCGGGGGCTCGGGGTACAGGCAGCGGTAGCAGGGCCCGTGCTCGCTCCAGAACACCGACGCCTGGCCGTCGAAGCGGTAGATCGAGCCCCAGACGTACGGCTTGTTCAGCAGCACGCAGGCGTCGTTGACCAGGTAGCGGGTGGCGAAGTTGTCGGTGCCGTCCACGATGAGGTCGTACTGGGAGAAGATCTCCATGACGTTGTCGGCCTCGAGCCGGCCCTCGTGCAGGACGACGTTCACGTACGGGTTGATGCCCAGCACGGTGTCGCGGGCGGAGGCGGCCTTGGAGCGGCCGATGTCGGCCTGGCTGTGGATGATCTGCCGCTGCAGGTTCGACTCGTCGACCTCGTCGAACTCCACGATGCCGAGCGTGCCCACGCCCGCGGCCGCGAGGTACATCAGCGCGGGGGATCCGAGCCCGCCGGCGCCCACGCACAGCACCTTGGCGTTCTTCAGGCGCTTCTGCCCGTCCATCCCGACGTCCGGGATGATCAGGTGGCGGGAGTACCGACGGACCTCGTCGACGGTGAGCTCGGCGGCTGGCTCGACCAGGGGTGGCAGCGACACGGCGACTCCAGGGTCATCCCCGTGGGACGGGGAACGCAGGCAGTGTTCTTCGGTGCAACACTGCCACGCGCCGTCTCATTCCGAGAGACCGGGTCCGATGGTCGAGACGATCTCGTCCCAGTAGCCGGGCAGGGACTCCCAGGGGTCGATCGCGCCGTGGTCGGTGCGGTCGGTGAAGTAGATCGTGCCCGCCCCCTGCCAGCGGGCCACGCGCAGCGCCTCCTGGAGGTGGGAGCGCGGCACCCCGTGGACGAGGTGGCAGAAGCGCTCGGGCGGGTGGTCGGCGGTCCACTCGGCCGCCCTGGACCAGCGGTAGCCGGTCCAGGGACCGGCGAAGGTGACCAACTGGTCGGCGAATTCGGCGTATCCGGGACCGGGGTGGGTGCCCTGCGCGAGGACGAGGTGGGCCCCTTCGAGGACGGTACGCAGGGCGCCGGCGACGCGCCGCACCTCGGGCAGGGCGTCGGCGTCGGCGGGGCAGCGGGCCAGCAGGAAACCGTCGACGCGGTACCAGTTCAGGAAGCGCTGGGCGTCGGAGAGCAGCTCCCCGAAGGGCCGGGCGCCGTGGGCGAGGTCCAGGTGGCCCAGCAGCCGGACGCCGGCGGTGCGCAACGGTACGGCGGCGGCCAGCCAGTACGGGTCCTGGCGGGCACCGGGGCCGCCGGTGACGCCGTCGCCCTCGCGCAGGGCGGTGCTGCCGAGGGTGACCCAGTCCAGCGGGAGGCCGGCCCGCTGCAGGCCGCCCCACTCGGCGGGGGCGACCAGCGGGTGGGCGAAGCCGGGCACGGCCAGGCGCAGGGGCGCGGGGCGGGCGGCGAGCGGGCGGCGGTGGCCGGAGGGGATCAGATGCGACACGCGGCCTCCATCCAGATGTCGGCGAGGGACTCCTCCAGCCCGATGCGGGGTCGCCAGCCGAGCCGGTCGCGGGCGGTGCGGACGTCGGCCTGCTGCCAGCTGCCGCAGCCGTCGGGGTAGGGGTAGGCGGGCGGGGCGCCGAGGTGGGGGTCGTCGAGTTCGTGCAGGGCGCCACCGAAGCCGGCGACGCGGGCGAGGAGGGTGGCAGCGTCGCGCAGCCGCACGGCCCGGCCGGTGCCGATGTTGACGGCGCCCTGCGCGGCGGAGAGGGAGGCGGCATGGACGGCGCGGGCGATGTCGCGGACGTCGACGAAGTCGCGCTGGACGCCGAGGCCGGTGAGCTTGAGCTCGTTGTCGCCGCTCTGCATGGCGCGCCGCATGGCCTCGGCGAGCCGGCCGAGCGGGGAGCCGGCCGGGGTGCCGGGGCCCACGGGCGAGAAGACGCGCAGGACGATGGCGTCGAGCCCGGAGCCGAGGACGAGCTCGGTGGCGGCGAGCTTGCTGACGCCGTACGGCCCGCCGGGGCGGGGCACGGCGTCCTCGGCGGTGGAGGAGCCGGGCTGGGAGGGCCCGTACTCGGAGGAGCAGCCGATCTGCACCAGGCGGGCGCCGCAGCCGCTGCGGCGCAGGGACTCGCAGACGGTGGCGACGGCGACGGTGTTGTGCCGGGTCAGGTCGCGGGCGCCGCCGCGGGTGGCGCCGGCGCAGTTGATGACGACGCCGGGGTGCACGGCGTTGAGGAAGCGCGTCAGCGCGCCGGGGCTGCCGCTGGCGAGGTCGAAGCGGACGTCGGCGTCGTCGCCCCGGCCGAGGGCGGTGAGCTGGACGGCGGGGTCGGCGAGCAGCCGGTCGGCCACGAAGCGGCCGATGTAGCCGTTGGCGCCCAGGAGCAGCACTCTCATCGGTCGTGCCCCCGCTCGGGCCGGCTGACGGTGGCGGCGGTGCCGGGTTGCGGTGTCATCTTCGTGGGTCTCCTCTGACACGGTGGGGGGTCACCCGGGCGGCCGCCGGTCGCCCGGGGCGGGGCGGCGGCCGCCGGGTGGCGGGGGTGCGGGCGGCGCCCGTGCACCGAGGCCCGGGACAGCGCGGGGACGGCGTGGCCGAGCAGGGCCAGCGCGGTGGGGACACAGGCCAGGAGGGGTACGGCGGCGGGGCCGTGCGCGGTGGCCGCCCAGGCGACGGGCCAGCGCAGGGCCTCGCAGCCGGGGAGCCGGGCGGCGAGCAGCGAGGCGGGGGCGAGGGCCTCGGCGAGGGCGGCGGCGGCGAGGGCGGTGGCGGCGGGGCGGGTCAGGCCGTGCGCGGTGAGCAGCAGGGCGAGGTAGAGCAGGGTGCCGAGGCCGGCGAGGGCGGCGCCGGCGAGGGGGCCGGCGGTCTGCGGGGGTCCGGCGGGCAGGCCGGTGCGGGCGGGCCACCAGAAGGCGAGCAGGGCGGCGAGGAAGGCGGTGGCGGCCAGCAGCAGGGCGGGCCGGGCGCGGCGGGCGAAGCCGGCCAGGTCGCGGTCGTCGAGGGCGCGGCGGGCGTGGGCGGCGAACCAGTGGGCGGTCAGGGCGGCGGGGACGGTGGCGCAGGCCAGGGCGAGGGCGGTGGGGGCGGCGGCATGGGCGGCGGAGGACAGCAGGGTGGCGCCGCCGAGCGCGCGCCGGCCGTGCAGCAGGGCGGTGACGAGCCAGTCGCCGAGGAGGCCGTAGGCGACGAGCCACAGGCAGGCCAGGGCGACGGGGACGGTTCCCGG
Source organism: Streptomyces sp. PKA51 (assembly GCF_057552455.1). Taxonomy (NCBI): domain Bacteria; kingdom Bacillati; phylum Actinomycetota; class Actinomycetes; order Kitasatosporales; family Streptomycetaceae; genus Streptomyces; species Streptomyces sp. PKA51. The sequence continues at coordinate 234,728 of NZ_BAAJPZ010000008.1, read as the reverse complement.
GCCGCGCAGGGCCGCGCAGGTCGCGTACGGGCGCGCGGGGGTGTGCGGGGCGGGGGCCCGGGTGGGCGGCGGGTCGTCGTCGGTGCGCTCGACGCGGGCGTGGAGCTCCTCGGCGAGGGAGAAGACGTCGCGGTGGCGGTACTCGGCGGCCTGCCGGTCGTCGATGCCGTGGGCTTCGAGCCCGGCGGCGATCTCCAGGGGTTCCACGGCGCGGGCGCACAGGGCGTGGTGGCGGGCGAGGAGGGCCTTGACGGGGTCGGCGGGCGCGGGCGGCGGGGTGGGCTCCGGTGTTATCGCGGCCGGGGCGGGGGCGGCGGGGTGCAGGGAGGAGGTGGGTGCCGTCACGGGCGTCCTGCCCAGGTGGGTGAGGCGGAGCGGGGGGAGACGGCGAGGGGGGTGCTGTCGCCGGCGGCGCGGGAGAAGGGGACGGCGGGGTCGCAGGCGGTGTGGGTGACGGGGGCGCGGGAGAGGACTTCGAGGTAGAGGGCGCCGAAGGCGGCGACGTTCTGCTCGACGGTGAACAGTTCGAGGGCGCGGGCGCGGGCGGCGGCGCCGAGGCGGGCGCGGCGGGCGGGGTCGTCGAGCAGGGCCCGGCATGCCTCGGCCAGGTGGCCGGCCCGGCGGGCGGGGACGACCAGGCCGGTGCCGCCGATGACCTCGCGGACGGCGCCGACGTCGGGCGAGACGGTGGGGCGGCCGCAGAACATGGCCTCGGTGAGGGCGGTGGGGAAGCCGTCCTGGGCCCCGGAGAGCAGGACGATGCTGCCGGCGGGGTAGTCCTCGGGGCCGCGGGCGGGGGTGTATTCGACCCGGTCGGCGCCGTCGGCGGTATCCGGGGGTGCTCCGACGACTCTCAGGCGCAGTCCGGGGTGGTCGGTGCGCAGGGCGGCGAGGGCCTCCCACAGGTGGGGTTCGGTGGGGCCGCCGGTCCACACGAGGAGGGGGTCGCCGGTGGGTTCGGCCTCCTCGGTCTCCCCGGCCGTCTCGTACAGGCCGGCGTCGGTGCCGGGGTGGACGGTGCGCAGCCGGGCGCGGTCGGCGCCGCAACGCTCCTGCCAGCGGCGGCCCTGGCCGTCGCCGGCGGTGATGAGGGCGGCTTCGCTGTAGACGAGGGCGGCGAGCTGCCGGTGGAAGGCGGCGAGCAGGGTGCGCACGGGGCGGGAGAGGTCGTCGGCGGAGTCGAGGGAGGCCAGGTGGTGGGCGCGCAGTCCGACCTCGTACTCGGTGACGAGCAGGGGGGTTCCGAAGAAGCGTTTGGCCATCAGGCCCGGGAGGGCGGCGGATCCGGCGGAGGTGGCGTGGCACAGGTCGACGGCCGCCAGGCCCCGGTCGCCGTCGGCGGTGCCGTACCAGTCGAGGGACAGCGGGCGCAGGGCGCGTTCGAGATGGCCCGTGACGAGGAGGAGGTCGGGGACGCGGATGTCGTAGGCGGCGGGGTGGGCGCCGGGGGCCCGGCAGGCGTTCTCCAGGACGCGCAGGGCGTCCTCGGACCGCAGGGCGGTGGCGAGTCCGCCTTCGTCGCGGGCGAGGTCGGCGAGGCCGTTGAGGCCGTCGGTGAAACGGTACGCCTGATCGCCGGGGAGGGTGATGGCCGCGGCCAGGTCCCCGAAGTGGGCGGCGAAGCGCCGACGCCGGTCGCGGCCGCCGGGCCCGTACCCGCGCCCGGCGGCGCCGGCGGGGGGGACGCCCCACAGCGCGGCCGCCCGGACGCGCCGGACGTTGCCGGGCAGCGCGGGCCAGCCACTGTCCTCCTGACGGGCCGTCCGGCTCAGGGCGTAGAGCTCGAAGTCGTGCTGGGCCAGCCCGCGCACGAGCCGGTCGCACCACTCACCGCCCTCGCCCGCGGCATACGGATAGCCGCCCTCGGAAAGCAGGCCCACACGCACGAAAGCACCCCCGTTCTCCCTTGTCGGAAGCCGCCGTTGCGGCAGCGGGAGCACGCTATGCGGGCTCGCCGGTGGCGCGGCGGACGGTTGTCCGTCGCGCCACCGGAAGGGGTGAACGGGCGTGACTTCCGCCCCCTTGGGGCGTTTCCCTGGGCTACGCCCCGAAGGGGCGCGGGGAACTGCGCGATCGGCCACCGACGGCCCGCAGTCGGAACGCCGCCCCGGGCCCGGGCGAAGCCCACCTGCAGGCGCGTCGTGGCCGGTCGCGCCCACGCGGCGGCAGCCGCAGATCGATACCGCCCCGCGCCCCTTACGGGGCGAAGGCCCCCACGCGGGGTACGGCCGCCAGCAGGCCGCGCGTGTAGGGGTGGCGGGGGTCCTCGTAGACGCGGTCGGCGGGCCCCTCCTCGACGATGCGGCCGCCGCGCATGACGACGAGCCGGTCACTCACCTGGCGGACGACGGCGAGGTCGTGGGCGATGAAGACCAGCGCCAGGCCGAGCTCGCGCTGCAACTCGCCCAGCAGCCGGACGATCTGGGCCTGGGTGGTGACGTCGAGGGCGGAGACGGGCTCGTCGCACACGATCAGCCGGGGCTCGGGGGCGAGGGCGCGGGCGATGCCCACGCGCTGGCGCTGGCCGCCGCTGAACTCGTGCGGGTGGCGGTGGTAGGCGTCCGGGTCCAGGCCCACGCGGCCGAGCAGTTCGCGCACGCGGGTGCGGACGGCGTCGTCGTCGAGGGTGCCGGCGGCGCGCAGCGGGTCGGCTATGGATTCGCCGATGCTGCGGCGGGGGTTGAGGGAGGAGACCGGGTCCTGGAAGACCATCTGCAGCTCGCTGCGGAAGGGGCGCAGCGCGCCGTCCTTCAGCCCGCCGATGTCCCGGCCGCGGTAGTGCAGGGTGCCGCCGGTGGGGTCGAGGAGGCGCACCAGCATCCGGCCGAGGGTGGTCTTGCCGCTGCCGGACTCGCCGACGATGCCGACGGTCTCCCCCGCGCGCACGGTCAGCGAGAGGTCGTCGACGGCGGTGACGGCGTGCCTGCCGCGGCCGAACCGCCGTTGCAGGCCGGTGGCTTGGAGCAGCACGGGGGCCTCGTCCGCGGGCGGGGCGGGCCGTTCGCGGCGGTCGTCGACGCGGGGCACGGCGGCCAGCAGGTCGCGGGTGTACGGCTCGCGGGGGCGGTCGAGGACGGTGCGCAGGGGGCCGTGCTCGACGGCGCGGCCGTCCTTCATCACCAGCAGCTCGTCGACGCTGCCGGCGGCCACGCCGAGGTCGTGGGTGACCAGGACCAGGCCGGCGCCGGTCTCCTCGCGCACCTCGCGCAGGAGGGCGAGGATGCGGTCCTGGACGGTGACGTCGAGGGCGGTGGTGGGTTCGTCGGCGATCAGCAGCTTCGGCTCGCAGGCGACGGCCATGGCGATCAGGACGCGCTGGCGCATGCCGCCGCTGAACTCGTGCGGGCGCGAGCGGGCGCGGCGGGCGGCGTCGGGGATGCCGACGCGGTCCAGGGCGGCCACGGCGCGGGCGTGCGCGGCGCGCCGGGTGGTGCCGGGGCGGTGGGCGCGCAGCACTTCGGCGATCTGGTCGCCGACGGCCTGGTAGGGGTCGAGGGAGGAGAGGGGGTCCTGGAAGACCATGGCGGCGGCCGCGCCGCGCAGCTTGCGCAGTCCGCGCTCGTCGAGGGCCTCGACGTCGTGGCCGGCGACGCGCACGGAGCCGGTGACCCGGGCGCCGGTGCCGCGGTGCAGGCCGAGCAGGGCGTAGGCGGCGGTGGACTTGCCGGAGCCGGATTCGCCGACGATGCCGAGGGCGCCGCCGGGGGCGAGCTCGAAGGACAGGCCGTCGACGGCCCGTACGACGCCGTCGCCGCCGGTGGGGAAGGCGACGGTCAGGTCGTGGACGGAGACCAGGGGTTCGGTGGCGGGTGCGGTCATCGCAGGACCACCCTTCGGTCGGCGGCGGCGTACAGGAGGTCGGCGACGATGCCGGCGAGGACGACGGCGGTGCCGGTGACGGTGACGACGGCGACGACGACGGGCAGGTCGACGGTGCGGGTGGCGCCCACCATGAGCTGTCCGATGCCGGGCAGTCCGAACATCATCTCGGTGAGGATCGCGTTGCCGAACATCGAGCCGAGGTCGGCGGCGGTCAGGGCGATGACGGGGGCCAGGGCGCCGCGCAGCGCGTGCCGGCTGACGAGGGACTTCTCGCCGATGCCGTAGGCGCGGAAGGTGCGGATGTGGTCCTCGGCGAGGGTTTCCAGCAGGGAGCTGCGGGTGAGCCGGGCGTACTTGGCGGACTCCTGCAGGCCGAGCGCGGCCCAGGGCAGGAGCATGTTCCACGCCCACTGTTCGGGGTCGTCCGTCAGCGGCACGTAGGAGGGGAAGGGCAGCCACTGCAGGTAGGCGCAGAAGAGCATGAGCAGGCCCAGGCCGCTGATGAAGACGGGGGTGGCGGTGCCGGCGAGGGTCAGCCAGGTCAGGGCGCGCTCGGTGGCGCCGCCGCGGCGCAGGGCGGAGAGCAGGCCGGTGCCGGTGCCCAGCACCAGCCACACGACCATGGCGCCGGTGGCCAGGGAGGCGGTGGCGGGCAGGCGCTGGATCAGCAGCTCGGTGACCTGCTGGTCGCTCTGGTACGACAGCCCGAAGCAGGGCGCGTCGCAGTGCACGGTGCCGGTGCCGGTGGAGTAGTCGTGGCCGGTGACGATGCCCTGCAGGAAGTGCCAGTACTGCATGTACACGGGGTCGTTGAGGGACAGCTGCTCGCGGACCTGGGCGATCTGCTCGGGGTTGCAGCGCGGGCCGCACGCCAGGCGGGCGGGGTCGCCGGGGGCGATGTAGAAGGTCGCGTGGACGACGGCGGTCAGGACGAGGACGACGACGAGCGCGCCGAGGGCGCGTCGCAGCAGGTAGCCGGTCATGCGGGGCCTCCTGCGCCGCGCTCCCGGGCCGTGCGCCGGCCGGTGCCGACGCGCAGGCGGGACGCCTCGCGCGGGTCGAGGGCGGTGCGCACCCCGTCGCCGAGGACGGTGAAGGCGAGGGTGGTGGTGAAGAGCATCAGGGCGGGGAGCAGGACGTAGAGGGGGTCGGCACGGAACCAGGTGGTGGCGGTGGAGAGCATCTGGCCCCAGGAGGGGGTCGGCGGCTTCACGCCGACGCCGAGGAAGGACATGCTCGCTTCCAGCACGATGTTGGTGGGCAGCAGCACGGCCGCGTAGGTGATGACGGGGGCGGCGAGCGAGGGCAGCAGCTCGCGGCGGGCGACGCGCCGGGTGGAGGCGCCGGTGAGCCGGGCGGCCGCGACGAAGTCGAGCTTCTTCAGGCTCAGGGCCTGGGCGCGTACCAGGCGGGCCATGCCGCCCCACTGCAGCAGTCCGATGGCGACGACGAGCAGCAGGGGCCGGGGGAAGTCGGCGGGGACGACGGCCATGAGGGCGATGGCGAAGACCAGCAGCGGCATGGCCACCATCACGTCGGTGACGTGGCTGAGCACGGACTCGACGACGCGGTTGCCGAGGGCGGCGCCCAGGCCGATGCCGACGCCGACGAGCACCTGGACGAGGGTGGCGCCGAGCGCGACGAGCAGCGAGACGCGGGCGCCGTACACCAGGCGGGCGAACAGGTCGCGGCCGGTGCCGGGTTCGACGCCGAGCCAGTGCTCGGCGCTGACGCCGCCGAGGTCGCCCAGCGGCACGCCGCCGCGGGCGGAGTCGACGAGGGTGTCGTGGTACGTGCCCGGGTCCTGGCCTTCGAGGGCGGCGAGGAGCGGGGCGAGGAGGGCGAGCAGGACGAGAAGGGCGAGCACGGCGGCGGCCGCGAGGACGGCCTTGCGGCTGCGCAGCCGCCGCCGGAACTGCCGGGCCCCGGAGGCGGGGGTGCCGGCCCCCGCCTCCGTGTTCTTCACGATGACGGGCGTGCTCACTTGACGGCGACCTGGGAGACGTCGAGGACACCGGTCCAGTCGCTGATGACGACGTTCTTGACGTCCTTGCCGAACAGTCGCTTGTAGACGGGGTGGAACAGCGGAACGGTCAGCGCCTGCTCGCCGATCCTCTTGTCGAGGGCGCCCCAGCGGCGGGCGGCCTCGTCATGGTCGGTGATCTTGTTGATGGCGTCGATCTCGTCGTTGACGGAGGCGTCGTTCAGGCGGGCGGTGTTGAAGTTGGCGCCGTCCTTGACGATCTGGCGGCCGTCGAAGATCGGGGCGAGGAAGGGGCCGCCGGAGGGCCAGTCGGCACCCCAGTGGGCGATGAACAGGCCCGGCTGCTTCGCGAAGCTGTGGATCTTCTCGTCGTAGTCGTTGTCCTCCAGGCCCTCCAGCTTCACGCCGATGCCGGCCTCCTTGAGCGCGGCCTGGACGGCGGTGGCGATCTCGGGGCTGGTCTCGAAGTTCTGTGCGGTGGAATGCGTGAGGGTGATCTCCAGGCCGTTCTCGTAACCGGCCTCCTTCAGCAGCTCCTTGGCCTTGCCCGCGTCGCCCTTCGCGCCCGCCGGGAAGTGGTCGTACGGCGTGTACCCGAGCGGCTTCTGGTGGGGCAGGAAGGTGGTGGCGGGCTCGGCGAGCGAGGAGCCGCCGGCGGCGTTGACGACGCTCGTGCGGTTGATCGCGTACGCGATCGCCTGGCGGACCTTCGGGTTGTCGAAGGGCTTGACCTCGGGGTTGAACGCCAGGTAGCTGGTCTGGGCGAAGTGGCCGGTGCCGACGCGGGCGGCCAGCTTGGCATCGCCGGTGACCTGGGCGAGTTCGGCGGGGCCGAGGTTGGTGTCGGTGGTGACGGCGGCGGCGTCGGCGCCCTGGCCGGCCGACAGCCGCTGGTTGATCACGGCGGAGTCCAGGCCGGACTTCACCTCGATGCGGTCGGGGTAGGCGTGCCGCTCCTTGTCGGTGTCCGTCGACCAGTGGGCGTTGCGCTCGAAGAGCATCTGCTGGCCGTCGCCCACGTTCCTGACCAGCTTGTACGGGCCGGAGGAGACCGGGTGCTCGGCGTACTTCACGCCGGTGTCCTTGGCCTTGGGCACGGGCGCGAACTGGGTGGAGGTGGCGAAGTAGGGGAAGTCGCCCTCGGACTTGCGCAGTTTGAAGACGATGGTCCGCGCGTCCGGCGTCTCGATGGAGTCGAGGCCCTTCTTCTCCTTGTAGGGGCCCTGGTAGGTGTCGCCGCCCACCAGCCAGTCGCGCAGGTAGGGCGCGCCGCCGGAGAGTTCGGGGGCGAAGGAGCGCTCGACGCCGTACTTGATGTCGGCCGAGGTGATGGGCGTGCCGTCCTCGTACGTCAGGCCGTCCTTGAGGGTGAACGTCCACGTCCTGGCGTCGTCGGTGGGCCGGCCGGTGTCGGTGGCGAGGTCGGGGACGACCTTGGTGCCCTCGGCGCCGTTCGCGCGGTGGCGGGTGGTCAGCGTGCGGTAGACGAGGGAGGGCAGGTTGCCGCCGCCGGAGGTGTACAGGCGGGCGGGGTCGAACTGCTTCTGCGGCCCGCGGTTGAGGACCGTGAGGGTGCCGCCCTTCTTCGGGGCACCGCCGTCACCGCCGCTGCCGGAGCCGGCGCCGCTCTTCTCGGGGCCGCACGCCACGGCGCCGCCGATCAGGGCCGCGCTGACGGCGGCTGCGGCCACACTGCGGGACACGACGGACAATTGACGCATGAGGGGTCAGCCCTTTCACGGGTGGAGAGGTGGCGGAAGTGCCGGGAGGCACGGCGGCACCCGTGAAGGCGGTGGAGTACGCGAGGAGTACGCGGGGATTGCAGCGCGAACCGCGCCGTACCGCCCCCGGGCGCAACGCCGCGGCAGCGCGGACGGCGCAGGGGAAGATGCCGGAACAGGCGGGTTCAGCGACAGAGGACGTCGGCGACCGCGTGCACGGCCACGCCGATCAGCGCCAGCTCGAGGCCGGCGTTGCGCGTGGGGACGTGGCGGTACGACATGCGAAGAAGGGTGAACGAATTTTCGCCTTGCGGCAAAGGCGTCTCACGAATCGAGACCGGATATCCCGAAAGAAGAGATGACGCCAGGTCAGGGGAAGGGCCAGGGGTTGGGCCGGCAGACCTTGTCCCCGGTGTTGAGGAACTTGGTCTGCTGCATCATCACCGGGGCCAGGGCGCCGTTGGCGGGGCACGACTCGTGGTCGTGGCCGAGCCGGTGGCCGACCTCGTGGTTGATCAGCATCTGACGGTAGGCGTGCATGGCGTCGCCGTAGGTCTCCGAGCCCTGCGCCCAGCGGTAGCCGTTGATCATCACCCGGTCGGTGATGGCGGAGTCGCAGGAGACGTTGTCCTCGGAGGTGTCGAGGCCCGACTTGGCGCACCAGACGTGCGTGGTGCCCGGGCTCGCGAGGGTCACCACGAAGTCCGCGTCGCCGGAGGAGACGCGCTCGAAGGTGTACTTGCCGCCGTGGCCCCAGCTGCGGGGATCGTTGAGGGTGCGGTGGACGGCGGTGGCGAAGAGCGAGCCGTCGAGCGGCAGCCCCTTCTCCACGTCAATGCGGTACCGCCGCACTTCACCCTTACCGGGGGCCCGGTCGTGCCCCTCGATGGTGACGAAGTCGCCCGATCCCCGGGCATCCGGGGCGAGCGGGTACTTCCTGGCCATCGCCTCCTCGTAGGTGGCGGGCGGCCGGGCGCCCCCGTTGGGGGTGGGCCGGGAGTCCGAGCGCGAGGGCGCCTCGGGGTCGTCGCGCTGGCCGGTGGGGTCCGCCGCGCGCGCCTGCGCCTTGCTCTGGGTGCTCTCCTGCACCTGCCCGGCCACGGCGACGGCCAGCACGGCGGTCACCAGCGCCGCGGCCACGCCGGTCGCGGTGCGCAGCGCCCCGCCGAAGACCCGGCGCGGCGGCGCGGGCGCCGGTGCGGGCGCCGGTGCGGATGCCCGTGTCGGTGCGGCCGGGGGCGGCGCGGGGGCGGGTACGGGCGCGGGCGCGCCCTGCAGGAAGCCGGTCGTCGCGCACGTGGGCCCCGCGGGGGCGGACGGGGCCGCGGCCCCGTCGCGCTGGGCGCCGATGACGCCCCAGCCCGCGCTCTCGCGCGGCTCGGGGTGGCCGGTGCGGGCGGAGGGACGGGTGCCGCCCTCGGCCCCGGGCCCGGCCCCGTAGCCCGCGTCGTACCCGGCGTCGAAGTCGGGCCCGAAGCCGGAGTCGACGGCCGCGCCGAGGCCGGGCGCGAGGCCCGGGTCGAAGGAGTCGAAGGCGTCCGCGAGCCGTGCGGCCTCCTCGTCGCAGCCACCGCCGCGCCGGCGTCCCGGGCCCGGCCCGGGCACGGGCGGCGGTGCCGTCTCGTGGCCGTGGGCCGGCTGCCCCGGTCCGTCGTGGGCGCGGCGGCGGCCCGTACCGGGGGCGGCAGCGGCGGGCCCGGAGGGGGACCGGTCGGCGCGTGCGCTGTGTTTACCCACGGGGCGGGGCGCTCCGTTCAGATGTCGTGGCAGTGTCCGCGAGCAGTTCCCGGAAGGCGCGGGCCACCGCGTCCGGGTCCTCCATCATGGCGACATGTCCCGCTTCGAGAAGCGTCAGCAGCCGCGAGTCGCGAAATGCCTTGCTCGCCCGGCGGGCCATGCGGATGGACACGAGCTGGTCGCGCGCTCCGTACACGAGCAGAGTAGGGGCAAGGACGCGTTCCGCCTGCCGCCACAGCGAATGCTGCCCGCCGAGGGTGTAGGCGTCGACGATGCCGCGCGCGGAGCGGCCCATGACCTCCCAGAAGTACGGCAGCTGCAGCCGGCGCTCGTACTCGGCGACCGCGAGGGCGAAGCCCTCCGGGGTGACCCGGGCGGGGTCGCCGTAGCACAGGGCGAGGACCTCTCGGGTGCGCCGCTCGGGGGTCCAGTCCCTGGTCATGCGGGCGAAGAGCGAGACCAGGCCGGGCACGGCCATCAGCCCCGTGGGCACCGCGGAGCGCTGCGGGCGCAGCTCGGGCAGGGCGGGTGAGACGAGGGTGAGGGTGCGCACCAGGTCGGGCCGGACGGCGGCGACGCGGGTGACGACCGCGCCGCCCATGGAGTTGCCGAACAGGTGCACGGGCCCGCGGTCGCTCGCGTCGAGGTGGCGGATGACGACGCGGGCGTAGGCCGTGATGGAGTAGTCGCCGTCGTCCGGTGGGGGCGCGTAGCCGAAGCCCGGCAGGTCCAGGGCCTCGCCGTCGACGTCGCCCGCGAGGGTCTCCATCAGCTGGGACCAGTTCTGCGAGGAGCCGCCCAGGCCGTGCACGAACAGCGCCGGGGGCAGGCCCGGCCGGGCGGGCGGCCGGGAGCGCATGGTCAGCGTGGCGCCGGGCAGCGCCACGGAGCGCAGCGTCTCGCCGGGCGCCACCCGCGCGGGGCGCGTGGGCGGCACCACCGGTACGGCACGGGCATCGGACGGCTCGATCGACGACATGCGGGCAATGTTACGAGAGGGTCACGCACGAACCCTTGTGGCGGCGCTCACAGATCGCCTGGCGGCCCGGAGCGGTGTCTCCTAGGCTGCGGTGAGGGAGAGGTATCAAGGAGTGCTGAGGGCACCCCACACCGGATGCCGGAAGGATTCCGATATGCCTGTCGATCCGACGGACCCTGACACCTTCGAGGACGAGGACGAGGCGGAGGACATGGAATTCGACGTCGAGGCCCCCGAAGCGGACGCCGCCGAGCAGCACGCCGACATCAGGCCGGAGGAGGACGAGCCGCTGACCCACATCGACCCGGCCTCGGCCAGCGAGGCGGACCGCGCCGAGCAGGCCCGGGTGGTGGATCTGGACGAGGACGACTACCGCTGAGGGCACCGGGCCCCGCGGCCCGCACGCCGCGGGGCCCGGCCGCCGGACGCATCGTGCCGATTGCACGGATTTGTCGACTCCCCACAGCGGGGGGTTCGTGAAATTCTCCGCTCCGGCCACGCACGGCCCGGTTACCGAAAAGTACGATGGCGGACGCGGTGCACACCGTGCACGGAAGAACTCATGGGAGGCGGCGTGACAGCCATCGAGCAGACCGAGGCGCGCCCGCGGGGCACGCGCCTGCCGCGCCGAGCCCGACGCAATCAGCTCCTGGGCGCCGCCCAGGAGGTCTTCGTGGCGCAGGGGTACCACGCGGCGGCGATGGACGACATCGCCGAGCGCGCCGGTGTCAGCAAGCCCGTGCTCTACCAGCACTTCCCCGGCAAGCTGGACCTCTACCTCGCCCTGCTGGACCAGCACTGCGAGAACCTCCTGCAGGCCGTGCGCACGGCGCTCGCCTCCACCACCGAGAACAAGCTGCGCGTGGCGGCCACCATGGACGCCTACTTCGCCTACGTCGAGGACGAGGGCGGCGCCTTCCGCCTGGTCTTCGAGTCCGACCTGACCAACGAACCGGCCGTCCGCGAGCGCGTGGAGCGCGTGTCGCTGGAGTGCGCCGAGGCGATCAGCGAGGTCGTCGCGGAGGACACCGGCCTGTCGAAGGACGAGGCCATGCTGCTGGCCGTGGGCCTGGGCGGCGTCTCCCAGGTGGTGGCCCGCTACTGGCTCTCCAGCGAGAGCACGGTGCCGCGCGAGACCGCGGTGCAGCTGCTGACCTCGCTGGCCTGGCGCGGCATCGCCGGCTTCCCCAAGGTCGCCCCCGAGCAGCACTGACGCCGGGTACGGGCGATTTCGGCCACGTCGCCGTGTTCGCTGCGAGCGTGCGGGCGGGCGCCCGGCACCGGCGGGTCGCGGGCTAATGTGTGCAGCGTACGGCGCGGCTGGCCGCGCACCCCTCCCCGTGGCCCAGGGCCAGGGGGACCGCATACCTTCGGAGGGACAGGCCGTGGAGGTCAAGATCGGCGTGCAGCACGCGCCCCGCGAGATCGTTCTGGAGAGCGGACTGGCTGCCGAGGAGGTCGAGCGCGCGGTTGCCGAGGCGCTCTCCGGCAAGGCGCAGATGCTGACCCTGGAGGACGACCGTGGCCGCAAGGTCATCGTCCCGGCCGACCGCGTGGCGTACGTCGAGATCGGCGAGCCCACGGTCCGCAAGGTCGGCTTCGGCGCGATGTGATGCGACGCGTCGCCGCGGCGACGTGACGGCGGGGCCCGGAGTGCGCGAGCACTCCGGGCCCCGCCGTTTTTCTTCACGCGTCGTGGTGCACGGCGTCGTTGACGCTTCGTCGTTCACGCGTCGTGGTGCACGGCCGGGACGCGAGGGTTGCCCGCGGCGGGCCCGGGGTAGGACCGCTACGACCGAATTGCACCCCGCTTCTCGGCTACCTCACAGGAGGGTGACGACATGATCCTCTGGGAAGCGCTCGGCTCGGTCCTCATCGGACTCGCCGTCTCCTGGACGGCCCTGCGCCGGCTTCCCGCGCGCTACGGGCAGTTCCGCTCCCGCCCGCTGGCCCTGGCCACCGGCCCGGTCGCCGCACTCTTCGGCGCCCTGCTGGGCCACACGGTGCTGGGCCCCGGCCACACCCTGGGCACCCTGGGGGTGTCGCTGGGAGTGACCGTGGCCCTGCTGTCCCTGCTGTTGCGGCCCGCAGGCCGGCCGCGCCGATCAGCGACGGCCTGAGCGCCCGCTGCGGATCCCGCGGTGCTGCGCCCCCGACCCTTAGGCCGCCAGGCCCAGCGCGGCCATGCGCTTGGTGTGCGCCTCGGTGATCCGCGAGAACATCCGGCCGACCTCGGCCAGGTCGAAACCAGCGGCCACGCCGCCCACCAGCATCGTCGACAGGGCGTCCCGGTCGGCCACCACGCGCTGCGCCTGGGAGAGCGCCTCGCCCATCAGCCGGCGCGCCCACAGCGCGAGCCGCCCGCCGACGCGCGGGTCCGCCTCGATGGCGGCCCGGACCTTTTCGACCGCGAAGGAGGCGTGCCCGGTGTCGTCCAGCACACCCAGCACCAGGGCCCGGGTGTCGGTGTCCAGGCGGACGGCGACCTCGCGGTAGAAGTCACTGGCGATCGAGTCGCCCACATACGCCTTGACCAGGCCCTCCAGCCAGTCCGAGGGCGCGGTCTGGCGGTGGAACTCGTCCACGCCCGCCGCGAACGGCTCCATGGCCGCCGTCGGGGGCGCGTCGATGGCCTCCAGGCGGTCCCGCAGCCGCTGGAAGTGCTGGAACTCCGCCGCGGCCATCTTGGCCAGGGCGGCCTTGTCGTCCAGCGTGGGCGCCAGCTTGGCGTCCTCCGCGAGCCGCTCGAAGGCGGCCAGCTCGCCGTAGGCGAGCGCGCCGAGCAGGTCCACGACGGCCGCCCGGTACTGCGGGTCGGCCGAGGCCTGGGCCCAGTCCTGGGCGGCGATGCCGGTGTCCTCGGCAGGGGCACCGGTGACGTTCTCTGGCGTGTCGGGCGTGTCCATGCAGCGAACGATAGCCCGCCGCGCGCCACGACGAAGCCCCTGGTCAGACAGTTCGCACCGATCCGGACACGGGATCGTCCCGACACGGATGCACGATTCCGGGGTACAGTGCTAAGAGGCCAGCCGAGTATTCGGCCGGCCCAACTCATGCTGTGTCTTCTGGAGGCGAGTCTCCAGGGCTCCAGCGGATGCCCGGTCGGTGGCCCGATCGGCTTCCACACAACCGACCGCCCTCCCCGCGGTGCGTACGAGGCGTACGCACACCAGGAGGGTCCGCTCGCGGCTCGTGTGCACGAGCGAAGGCAGTGGTCCCGCGCCACCCCGGCCCCCCGTGGCCGGTGCGCCACCCCGGCGCGGTCCGTACGTCCCTTGCGTACGACCCCCTTCGCCGCCTCGCGCCGCGTCTCACAGAAGAGGCAAGATTCTGTCCACTTTCCGCGAACTCGGGATTCTGTCCGAAACCGCCGAGGCCCTCGAGGCCGTCGGCATCGTGCATCCGTTCCCCATCCAGGAAATGACGCTCCCGGTCGCCCTCTCCGGCTCCGACGTCATCGGCCAGGCCAAGACCGGCACCGGAAAGACGCTGGGCTTCGGCCTCCCCCTGCTGGAGCGCGTCGTCGTCCCCGCCGACGTCGAGGCCGGCCGCGCGGCCCCGGAGGAGCTCACCGACGCCCCCCAGGCGCTCGTCGTCGTCCCCACCCGTGAGCTGTGCCAGCAGGTCACCAACGACCTGCTCACCGCCGGCAAGGTGCGCAACGTCCGCGTCCAGGCCATCTACGGCGGCCGTGCCTACGAGCCGCAGATCGAGGCCCTGCAGAAGGGCGTCGACGTCATCGTCGGCACCCCCGGCCGCCTGCTCGACCTCGCCGGCCAGAAGAAGCTGAGCCTGGCCCACGTCAAGTCCCTCGTCCTCGACGAGGCCGACGAGATGCTCGACCTGGGCTTCCTGCCCGACGTCGAGCGCATCATCACCATGCTGCCGGCCAAGCGGCAGACCATGCTGTTCTCGGCCACGATGCCGGGCGCGGTCATCTCGCTGGCCCGCCGCTACATGTCGCAGCCCACGCACATCCGCGCCACCGCGCCGGACGACGAGGGCCAGACCCACGCCAACATCGCGCAGCACGTCTTCCGCGCCCACAACATGGACAAGCCGGAGATGGTCGCCCGCATCCTGCAGGCCGAGGGCCGCAACCGCGCGATGATCTTCTGCCGCACCAAGCGGACCGCCGCCGACATCGCCGAGCAGCTCACCCGGCGCGGCTTCGCCGCGGGCGCCGTCCACGGCGACCTCGGCCAGGGCGCCCGCGAGCAGGCGCTGCGCGCCTTCCGCAACGGCAAGGTCGACGTCCTGGTCTGCACCGACGTCGCCGCGCGCGGCATCGACGTCGACGACGTCACCCACGTGGTCAACTACCAGTCCCCCGAGGACGAGAAGACCTACCTGCACCGCATCGGCCGCACCGGCCGCGCGGGCAAGTCGGGCACGGCCGTCACGCTGGTCGACTGGGACGACATCCCGCGCTGGAAGCTCATCAACAAGGCTCTGGAACTGCCGTTCGACGAGCCCGAGGAGACGTACTCCACGTCCCCGCACCTGTACGAGGCGCTGGGCATCCCCGCCGGCACGAAGGGCATCCTGCCCCGCTCCGAGCGCACCCTCGCCGGCCTCGCGGCCGAGGAGATCGAGGACCTCGGCGAGCCCGGCGGCCGCGGCCGCCGCGGCCGTGACCGCGACCGCGACCGCGACCGCCGCGAGGCGGTGGCCGAGGAGCGGCCGGCCCGCACCCGCACCCGCCAGCGCCGCCGCACCCGCGGCGGGGCCCCGCTCGGGGCCGCGGACGCGACGCCGGTCGCCGAGACCACCGCGACCGCACCGGGCGCGCCCGAGACCCCGGCCCGCCCGCGCCGGCGCCGCCGCACCCGCGGCGGGCTGAGCACGGCCGGTACGGCGGCGACGCCGCTCGCCACGGCACCGGAGGCGGAGGCGGCCACGGAGGCCGTCGAGGCCGTCGCGGCCGTCCCCACCGAGGCCCCGGAGACCCCGGCCGCGCCGCGCCGCCGCCGCACCCGCACCACGCGCCCGGCGCCGGAGGCTGCTGTCGCCGTCGAGGCGGCCGAGGCCGTGGTCGAGGAGAAGCCGAAGCGGACCCGCACCACCAAGAAGGCCGCCGAGGCCGTCGTCGAGACGGTGGAGGCCGCCGAGGCCAAGCCCAAGCGCACCCGCGTCGCCAAGAAGGCCGCCGCGGCCCCCGTCGAGACGGCCGAGGTCGTCGAGGAGAAGCCGAAGCGGACGCGCGCCAAGAAGGCCGTCGAGGCCGTGGTCGAGGCCGCCGAGGTCGTCGAGGAGAAGCCCAAGCGCACCCGGGCCAAGAAGGCCGTCGAGACCGTCGTGGACACCGCCGAGGCCACCGAGGCCAAGCCGAAGCGCACCCGCGTCGCCAAGAAGGCCGCCGCGGCCCCCGTCGAGACGGCCGAGGTCGTCGAGGAGAAGCCGAAGCGGACGCGCGCCAAGAAGGCTGCCGAGGCCGTGGTCGAGGCCGCCGAGGTCGTCGAGGAGAAGCCCAAGCGCACCCGGGCCAAGAAGGCCGTCGAGACCGTCGAGGCAGCCGAGGAGAAGCCCAAGCGGACCCGCACCAACAAGAAGGCCGCCGAGGCCGTCGTCGAGACGGTGGAGGCCGCCGAGGCCAAGCCCAAGCGCACCCGCGTCGCCAAGAAGGCCGCCGCGGCCCCCGTCGAGACGGCCGAGGCCACCGTGCCGAAGCCGCGGCGGACGCGCGCGGCCGCAAAGAAGGCCGAGGCGTAAGGTTCGCGCCACGCCGTGACGGTGCCGGTCACCCCCTCGGGGGTGGCCGGCACCGTGCGTTGCGGGGCCGCGCTAGCCTCGGCGCATGAGCCGGCCCCCGTTCCTCGCCCTGCCCGGGTGCGCCTCCGCGTACCGCCTCCGCACCGCCCGCGGTGAGTTCGCCGTGCACGATGCCCGCCCCGGGGGCGGTGACGTGCGCGGCACCGTGCTGCTCGTGCCGGGGTTCACCGGGAGCAAGGAGGACTTCATCGCCCTGCTCGCACCCCTGGCGGAGGCCGGGTTCCGGGCCGTGGCCGTGGACGGGCGCGGGCAGTACGAGACGCCGGGGCCGCGCGACGAGGCGGCGTACGACCAGCAGGAGCTGGCCCTCGACGTGCTGGCCCAGGTGGAGGCGGTCGGCGGCGGGGTGCATCTGCTCGGGCATTCGCTGGGCGGATTGATCGCGCGGGCGGCCGTCCTGAAGGACGCGGCACCGTTCCGGTCGCTGACGGTCATGAGCAGCGGCCCGGGGGCGATCTCCGCGTCGCAGCAGGCCCGTACCCGGCGTCTGCTGCAGGCGCTGCCGGTGCTGGACATGGAGAGCATCTGGCGGGAGATGCAGCGCGAGGACACCGCGAACCCGCCCGAGGACACGGACGTGGCCGCCCCCGCGCCCGGCGTGACGGAGTTCCTGCACCGGCGCTGGCTGGGCACGGTGCCGGAGCAACTACTGGTGACCGGGCGTCAGTTGACCGAGGAGCCGGACCGCACGGCGGAGCTGGCGCGGGTGCCGCTGCCCAAGCACGTGATCTCCGGCGAGCTGGACTACGCCTGGCCGGTGCCGCACATCGATGCGATGGCCGAGGAACTGGGCGCGGTGCGCACGGTGGTGCGGGGTGCCGGCCACTCCCCCAACGCCGAGCAACCGACGGCGACGGCGCGCGCGCTGCTGGACTTCTGGACCGCGGCCTAGGCGCCCCGTAGGGGCGCGGGACAGTATCGATCTGCGGCTCCGCCGCGTGGGCGCGACAAGCCGCGACGCGCCCGCAGACGGAGTGCCGGGCCGCGCCCGGGCCCCTGGGGCGGCACGTCGGCTGCAGGCCGCAGGTGGCCGATCGCGCAGTTCCCCGCGCCCCTACGGGGCGCAGCCGGTTTCGTCGCGGTCGGTGATGGTGAAGAGGCCGCCCTCGGGGTCGCGCAGGGTTGCCGCGCGCCCGGCGCGGGAGTGGGCGGGTTCGGAGACGAGTGCGCCGCCCGCGGCGAGCGCGGCCTCGACGGCCTTCTCGACGTCCTCGACGCGGAAGTACACGTGCCAGCGCGGCCGGATGCGGGGGTCGGGGTCGGCCTCGACGGCTCCGCCGCGCAGGCAGGCGACGGTGCGGCCGTGGGATTCGACGGTGACGGCGTCGTCCTCGTAGCGGACCTCGCAGCGGTCGGGGCGTTCGACGGCCCATTCGAAGATCTCGCCGTAGAACATGGCGGCGGCGAAGGCGTCGCGGGTGCGCAGTTCGAGCCAGGCGGGGGCGGAGCCGGCGCCGATGCTCCAGCTGGAGAGCTTCTCGCCCTCCCAGAAGCCGAAGACGGCGCCCGCGGGGTCCGCGGCGAGGGCGACGCGGCCGCGGCCGACGGTGAGCGGTCCGACGGCGACGGTGGCGCCGCGTTCGCGGACGCGGGAGGCGACGAGGTCGGCGTCACCGACGGCGAAGTAGCAGGTCCAGTTGACGGCGACGCCGAGGCCGCGGGCGGCGTCGCTGAGGCCGGCGACGGGCTGGCCGTCGGAGAGTGCCACCATGAAGCCCTCCCCGAGGGAGCCGGGCCGGTAGGTCCAGCCGAGCACGGCGCTGTAGAAGTCCTGCGCGGCGGGGAGGTCGGCCGTCAGCAGGCTCACCCAGCAGGGCTGGCCGAGCCCCGTGCGCTCCGTGGCGGACATGGCCGATCGCCTCGCTTCTGTTCCGGGTATGCCACAGGTGGCGAGGAGGCCGTCCGGCCATGCGGCGACCGCCCCACTGTCAGGGTTCCACTCGCACTCCCCGAGCGCACTCCGGCGCGCGGCCGCGACTGCAGTCGTTAGACAGCAGAAAAATTTCTTTAGCGTAGGGAATGTTTGAGTCCCTCAACCCGTTGGACAGGGTGAAACCTACAGTTCTCCTCAGGAGGATCAGACGAAGGGAGAAGCCGTGCGCTTCGAGATCATGCGCCTGGACGACGTCGACGGCACCGCCGTGGACAGCACCGTCGTGGACGCCGCCTCCGTCAACCGGATCGTGCAGCAGGCCGCCTCCATCGGCCAGCGCATCTACATCCGCCCAGCAGATTCCTCGGTCCGGTAGCGCCCGGCGTCACCTCCGAGTACGCACGACGCCCCCGTACGGCACCGGTCCGTACGGGGGCGTTTCGCGTGTTGCGCGCCGCAGCGCCTCAGTGCTTGGTGATCACCTGGGTGATGCCGTTGATGATCTGCTGCACGGCGAGGGCGGAGAGCATCATGCCGGCGAGCCGGGTCACCAGCACCACGCCGCCGTCCTTGATCACGCGGATGATGTGCAGCGAGTTGCGCATCACCAGCCACAGCACGACGTGGATGGCGGCGATGGCGCACCACACGGAGACCTGCGCGGCGAGGGAGTCGGCGCGCTGCACCGCGAGGATGACCGAGACGATCGCACCGGGGCCGGCCAGCAGCGGCATGCCGAGCGGCACGAGGGCGACGTTGACGTCCTTGGTCTGCTTGGGCTCCTCGGACTTGCCCGTCAGCAGGTCGAGCGCGATGAGCAGCAGCAGGAGGCCGCCCGCGATCATCAGCGCCGGGGTGGTGATGTGCAGGTAGTCCAGGATCTGGCGGCCGCAGATGCCGAAGACGGTGATCACGCCGAAGGCGACGGTGGCAGCCTGCCACGCCATGCGCTTTTGGACCTTGGCGGGGCGGCCCGCCGTGAGCGCGAGGAAGATCGGCGTGATCCCGGGCGGGTCCATGATCACGAACAGGGTGAGGAAGAGGGAGCCGAAGACAGCGACGTCGAACACAGGGGAGCCTTGCAGGAGAGCGATCTGGAGCAGGAGGGTGCGGGGGGTACAGGGGGGTGCGGGGAGCGACCCGTCTCGTACGGCCGCGGCAGGCGCGGGCGCGGACGGGTACGGGCAGGGGCGTACGCCTGCGGCCACCGCGGGTGGACGCGGGATACGAACCCGACGCGCGGAGAGGTCAGCCGCCGGCGCCCGGGACGGGAAAGGCGCCCGTCGCGCGGCGCGTGATCTCGCCGTAGATCTCGGGGTCGGTCGTGAACTCGCCCAGGCGGCAGCTCTTGCGGCTGCCGTGGTAGTCGCTGGAGCCGGTGGGCAGCAGGCGCAGATCCGCGGCGAGGCCCCGCAGCCTGGCCCGGGTGGCGGCGTCGTGGTCCATGTGGTCCACCTCGATGCCGTCCAGACCGGCCGCGGCCAGCTCGGCTATCTGCCCTTCCGAGACGCAGGCGCCGCGCTTGAGGGCGAGCGGGTGCGCGAGGACGGTGACCCCGCCGGCCGCCTTGACCAGGCGGATCGCATCGAAGGGGTCGAGCTCGTGCTTCTCGACGTAGGCGCGGCCGTCGCCGGCGAGCCACTCGGGCGTGAAGGCGTCGGAGACGCTGCCGATCACACCGAGCTCCACCATCGCCGAGGCCACGTGGGGCCGTCCGACGGCGCCGCCGTTCGCGAGGGCGGCGACGCGCTCCCAGCGCACCGGCACGCCCAGCTCGTTGAGCTTGGCCACCATGGCCCGCGCGCGCGGCTCGCGGTCGTCGCGCACGAGCTCGCGCTCGCGGGCGAGCTCCGGCTCGGCCGGGTCGAAGAGGTACGCCAGCATGTGGACGCTGAAGCCGTCGGCGCCGGTGAAGCGGCAGGAGAGCTCGGCGCCCGGCACCAGGGTCAGGCCCGCGGGCAGGGCGGCCGCGGCCTCCGCATGGCCGCCGACCCCGTCGTGGTCGGTCAGGGCGACGACGTCCAGCCCGGCGGCGGCCGCCTTGCGGACCAGCTCGGCGGGGGTGTCCGTACCGTCCGAGGCCGTGGAGTGGGTGTGCAGGTCGATGCGCACGGCACGGCTCCCAACGGCGGCTCTGAAACGGGCGAGGACCGGTTCAGGATAACCGTCGGCCGGGGCCGCCCCGGCGCAGCGACCGACCGCGGCCGCCGGGCGGGATCAGGGCGAGATGATGCGGGGCGAGAGCGCCCCGCAGGGCAGCAGGTCGACCTCGGCGCCCGCGTCGCGCAGGTCGGTGAGCACCAGCTCGTCGTACATCAGCAGGCCGGACTGCTCCGGCCAGACGATCGCCCACAGCCACAGGCCGCGGGCCTCGCCCGCGAAGACCGCCCGGTCGCCGGGGGTGCCCTCGACGTGCCAGAGGGGGGTGGGGCGGCCGGCCGCGTGCACCTTGGCGTCCGGCGGGCCGTCGACGCGCAGCCGGGGGCCGGGGTCGGGGCCGTCGACGCCGGCGTAGCGGGCGCCGAGCCCCACACCGAGCTCCTCGGCGACCAGCAGCAGCTCGCCCGGGCCGCCCAGCGGGCTGGGCCCGGAGCAGGCGACGGCGGTGGCCCGGCCGCCGCTGCGGTCGTCACCCGCGCAGATCACGCCGGTGAACAGCCAGCCCACGGGAAGGGGCCAGGGCATCCACACCGGCACCCGGGCGCGCCCGACCACGACGGACAGCGCTTCGACGCTCGGCGGGACGACGGGCTGCAGAGGGTGCACGGTGCCGTGCACGGCACACTGCCACGAGTCGGCGAAGAGTCCGGGCGCACGCACCCGGCCACCGCACCTCGGGCAACTGGGTTCGCCCCTCATAGCCTCCAACGGTCCTACCGGGCCGCCCTCCCGTCAAGGACGATCACCCGTCCGGAGTCGGCGCCCGACCTCCCTTCCGGACATCACGGCGCCGCCGTGCGGCTCACTCCCCCAGCGGCACGCCGGCGCGCAGCGGGTCGCGCAGGTCGGTGCCGCTGCGCAGCCACCGCTCCTGCAGGGCCGCCGCGCCGTGCACGCGCTTCCAGGCGGCCTCGTTCGGCGTCATCGGCAGCAGGGGCAGGAAGCGCACCGGGTCCATCGGCTCGTCCAGCTCCAGATCCGGCACCAGGCCGCCGGACTCGGCGACCAGGACGGAGGTGAAGGGCGCGCCCGGCCACAGCGGCTCGCCGGTGTCGAGCGAGGCGCCGGGCGCCACGATCAGGCCCTCGACCTGCGGGGTCGCGGCGAGCACGGCGAGCGGGCGGAGCACCTTGTCCGTGTCCGCGCGGCCGGCGCGCACGGTGAGCACCAGCTCGGCACGCGGCCCGCGCAGCGGGTCGGCGAAGGCGGCGGTGGGGTCGGTCATGGGATGGGCGGACATGCCGAGGGTGGCGTAGCGCACGATCTCCCCGGCGCCGCTGCCGTCGTCGTCCGCGGCGCGGAAGCGCAGGACCTCGATCCGGTCCGTGCCGAGGAAGGTCACCGCGGCGCGGGCGTCCGGCTCGCCCAGTGCGGTCAGCAGTCTGGCCTCGGCCAGCGCGAGCACATCTGACATGCAGTGAGCATAGAACGCGTATCGAACAGGCAAAGGGGGGCCTTGACGCTCCGGGCGACTGCTAGCCTGGTCTCGCCTCGGCCTGCGGTCCGGGGGTTTGACGATCGTCCCCCAGCGGGGACCGGCCGGAGGAGGTGGGGCTGCGATGGATCCTAGTCGACCGTGCAGTACCGACAGTTCTCCCGTCAGCCCGCCGCGGACGCGCCGTACCGCAGTGATCTGAGAGTTTTCGGAGCCGGGGCCGTGCGCCTGCGCAGGCCGGCCCGGAAGCCCTTTCACGCCGCAGCACTTGACGGAAGAGCGCCCTTCGTTCGCTTTGTTCCGTGTTCGCCGCCGGAGCCCTTCCCCGCGAAGTGCCCCGCGAACTGCCGTCAGCCCGTACGCACTGCACGAAGCGCCGCCCGATTCGCGGACGTCCCGTCGTCCTTGTCCGGCTTGTCCCGGCCGCTCCCGGCCGGACTGCACGCCTGCGATTCCGGCTGCGTTGCGCCCTGCGCCCCCGCTGACGGCCGGCCCGTGAAGGAGCCAGCCCATGTCGATGATCCGTGACCTGCGCGCCGCCGTCCGCCCCGCCCTGCGCCGGGTGCCCACCACCGGCGGAGGCGGCGGCTACGACCCCACGCGCGACCACTCGGCCAGCACCGCCGTCGTCGACTGCGCCGTCTACCGCGACGGCAAGCGCGCCAGCGACCACGTCACCCCGGCCGAGGCCATGCGCCGGGTGCGCGCCGAGGGCGGCTTCGCCTGGATCGGCCTGCACGAGCCCACCGAGCAGGAGTTCGCGGGCATAGCCCGGGAGTTCGGCCTGCACCCGCTGGCCGTGGAGGACGCCGTCCACGCCCACCAGCGGCCCAAGCTGGAGCGCTACGACGAGACGCTCTTCACCGTCTTCAAGACCATCCACTACGTCGAGCACGCCGAACTCACCGCCACCAGCGAGGTCGTGGAGACCGGCGAGGTGATGTGCTTCACCGGCGAGGACTTCATCATCACCGTCCGGCACGGCGGCCAGGGCTCGCTGCGCGCCCTGCGCCACCGGCTCCAGGAGGACCCCCAGCTGCTGGCCAAGGGGCCCTCGGCCGTGCTGCACGCCATCGCCGACCAGGTCGTCGACGGCTACATAGCGGTGGCCGACGCCGTGCAGGACGACATCGACGAGGTCGAGATCGACGTCTTCTCCGAGCCCAGCAAGGGCAGCCGGCGCGGCGGCGACGCCGGGCGGATCTACCAGCTCAAGCGCGAGGTGCTGGAGTTCAAGCGGGCCGTGACCCCGCTGATCCGGCCGATGCAGCTGCTGAGCGAGCGGCCGATGCGGCTGGTCGACCCGGACATCCAGAAGTACTTCCGGGACGTCGCCGACCACCTCGCGCGCGTCCACGAGCAGGTGGTCTCCTTCGACGACCTGCTCAACTCCATCCTCCAGGCCAACCTCGCCCAGGCGTCCGTCGCCCAGAACGAGGACATGCGCAAGATCACCTCGTGGGCGGCCATCTTCGCCGTCCCCACGATGATCGCCGGCATCTACGGCATGAACTTCGACCACATGCCCGAGCTGCACTGGAAGTACGGCTACCCGGCGGTCATGGTCGTCACGGTGGCCATCTGCGTGACGATCCACCGCGGCTTCAAGCGCAACGGCTGGCTGTAGCGGCCGGCCCCCGGGGGCGCCGGACCAGGCCCTACGCCCCGGGCCCGGCCCGCCGGTCGGCCATGACCACCAGGGCCAGCCCGGCCAGGATCACCGCCAGCGCCGGGTACGCCACGACCGGCGGCCGCTGCCCCAGCCACACCGCCGCGATCAGCGCGGCACCCGGCGTCTCCAGCAGGATCGCCGTCGACGTCACCGACGGGCCCAGACCCTTCACCACCCGGTTGAACAACGAGTGCCCCAGCAGCTGCGCGGTCAGGGTCAGCAGCGCCAGCTTCAGCCACGCCTCCCCGCCGTAACCACCGAGGCGCACCCCGCCCACCAGGCACGCGCCCAGCAGCAGCACGGTGGTGGTCGCGTAGCAGACGTACGTGTACGCCACCGTGCTCAGCGTCCGCCGCACCTCCGCCCCCAGCAGGACGTACCCGGCCCCCGCCATGCCGCCCGCCAGGGCCAGGGCGTCCCCCGTCAGCGCACGCGCCGACAACGACAGGTCGACACCCGTCAGCATCAGCACCCCCGCGAACGCCACCGCCGTACCCGCCCACACCAGCGCGGGCGGCCGATGCCCGCGCAGGCGCAGCAGCAGCGTCGTCCACAGGGGCGTCGTGGTCACCAGCGCCGTCGAGGAGGCCACCGACGTCATCTGCAGGCTCGGCAGCCACACGCCGAAGTGCAGGGCCAGCAGGGCCCCCGCCGCCACCGCCAGCACGGCGGCCCGGCGGCCCGCGCCGCGCAGCTCCGCCCGGTGCCGCAGCAGCACCAGCGGGCTGAGCACCCCCACCGCCATGGCATTGCGCCAGAACGCGATCGCCAGCGCCGGCGCCGCCGTCGCCGCGATCAGCGGCGCCGACAAGGACACACCGGCGATCGCCACGGCCAGGAGCAGCAACTCCAGGCGGACATGGCCGACGGCCGCGGAATCCGGCGCCGTGACCTGCGCGGTCGTCGATACGGCGGCACGGCGGGCGGGGGCGGCAGTCACCCCACCAGCCTAGGGTCTGCCCGGCGGACAAGCAGTGGGCGCGACACGTCCCCCGTCCGCGGGCGCGCCGTGGCTTGTCGCGCAGTTCCCCGCGCCCCTATGGGGCGCCGTGGGCCGGGGCAGTGCCCCGTCAGGGGCGCGGGGAACTGCGCGATCGGCCACCGACGGCCCGCAGTCGACGTGGCGCAGCCGCAGATCGGGCGCTGCCCCGCGCCCCTGCCGGGGCGCCGTGGCCGCGGCGCGCGCCAAGGCCCCGCATAAGGTAGAGCGCATGACGATGACGGAGCCGCTGTCGCGGGCACTGATCGAAGAGGCCACCAAGAAGTCCGGTCTCATCTGGGTGCAGGGGCCCACCGGGCCCAGCCGGGCACTGTGGCACGTCTGGCACGACGGGGCCGCCCACGTCATCGGCGGCGGCGCCGGTGAACAGCCCGTGGCCGACCTCGGACTCGCCGACGGCGCCACCGCCACGGTGACCGTGCGCAGCAAGGACAAGGGCGGCCGGCTCGTGACGTGGACGGCCGCCGTCGCCGAACTGCCTCCGGGCGGGGAGGCGTGGACCGCGGCCGTGGCCGAGCTCAAGGGCAAGCGGCTCAACGCGCCGGACGCGGAGCGGATCGAGGAACGGTGGGCGCAGCAGTGCCGCGTCCTGCGGCTGACTCCGTCGGGGGCGGTCGGCGACCTGCCGGACGGCTCGCTGGCGGCGACGCCGCTGCCGAGCCCGGCGACGACGCGGCGCGCCATGCCGGCGGCGCTGCCGCGGCTGCTGCGGCGCGGCCGGCGCCGCTGACGCGGCGGGTTGGTGCGGCCCGGTGGGCCGCACCGGCAGGCGCCGGCTCAGCCGCCGACCGGGCTGCCGACGCCGCCGGGGATCTGCAGTTGTTTGCCGTAGTCCACTGTCTGCGACTTCTGCGGTGCGGTCAGCGCGAAGTCCTTGCCCCAGCCGTCCAGCTCCAGCTGCCCCGCCCCGCCGGCCCGCTGCACCCGCAGGGGGTACGGCGCGCCGCTCAGCGAGACGTCGAGCGTGCCGCCGCTGCCTCCGCCGCCCGTGACGCGGACGGTCCGTACGCCGCCCACCGCTCCGTGTTCGCCGCGCGCCAGCTTGCCGTGCAGGCCGATGAGCCCGTCGAGCAGGACGTTCTTGTCGGTGAAGCCCTTGAGCCGCTGGTAGGAGGGGTCGTCGCCGGGCACCTTGACGTATTTGTCGTCGAGTTTGCCCGCCGAGACGGACGCCGCCGGCGAGGACGTGGCGCCGCGCGTCCAGAAGGCGGCGGGGGCCTTGAGGTAGAGGTCGTCGCCGACGCGCAGCAGTTCGAAGGCGGTGGGGCCGGCCGAGACGCGGCCGATGCCGCCGTCCTTCTTCAGGCGCATGTCGATGCGGTAGGTGCGGCCCTGGGTGACGACGTTGCCGGACAGGTGCACGGCGTCGGCGGAGTTCGCCGCGGTGCGGGCCTTGTCCTGGATGGCGGCGGGTTCGAGCTTGCCGACGCCGTTGGTGCCCGCGTCGGGGTCCTCGCCCCCGGTGCCGCAGGCCGTGAGGACGGCCGTCAGGCCGGCGCACAGCGCTCCCACGAGAGCCGCGTTACGGGTTCGCACCTTGAGCCCCTGCCTCCTGCTTACCGGTGGATACGGCAGCGTACCCGCCGCCCCCGCGGTGGATCGCGGCAGTCCGTACGGCCCTCTCTCCCGTGCCGGGGCAAACCGGGTCACGTTAGCCTGAACCGGACCGACGAAACCGTGAGGAGGTGCGCGGCCATGGCAGGAGGCGCGCCGCGGGTGTTCGTCTCCCACCTGTCGGGCGTGGCCGTCTTCGACCCCAACGGCGACCAGGTGGGCCGCGTCCGCGACCTGGTGGCGATGCTGCGGGTGGGCGGCCGGCCGCCGCGCGTGCTGGGCCTGGTCGTGGAGGTCGTCAGCCGCCGCCGGATCTTCCTGCCGATGACCCGGGTGACCGGCGTGGAGTCGGGCCAGGTCATCACCACGGGCGTGGTGAACATGCGCCGCTTCGAGCAGCGCCCGACGGAGACGATGGTGCTCGGGGAGCTGCTGGACCGCCGGGTGCGGCTGGTGGAGTCGGACGAGGAGGTGACCGTCCTCGACGTGTCGATCACCCAGCTGCCGGCCCGCCGCGACTGGCAGATCGACAAGGTCTTCGTCCGCCGCGGCAAGGGCGGCGCCCTGCGCCGCAAGGGCGAGACGCTGACCGTGGAGTGGTCGGCGGTCACCGGTTTCTCGCTGGAGGAGCACGGTCAGGGCGCGGCGAACCTGCTGGCCACCTTCGAGCGGCTGCGCCCGGCGGACCTGGCGAACGTCCTGCACCACCTGTCCCCCAAACGGCGTGCCGAGGTCGCCGCCGCCCTCGACGACGACCGGCTGGCCGACGTGCTGGAGGAGCTGCCGGAGGACGACCAGATCGAGATCCTCGGCAAGCTGAAGGAGGAACGCGCCGCGGACGTGCTGGAGGCCATGGACCCCGACGACGCCGCCGACCTGCTCTCCGAGCTGCCGGAGGAGGAGAAGGAGCGGCTGCTGACGCTGATGGAGCCGGGGGACGCGGCGGACGTGCGCCGGCTGATGGCGTACGAGGAGCACACGGCGGGCGGTCTGATGACCACCGAGCCGATCGTGCTGCGGCCGGACGCGACGGTGGCCGACGCGCTGGCCCGGGTGCGCAACCCGGACCTGTCCCCCGCGCTGGCCGCCCAGGTGTACGTGTGCCGGCCGCCGGACGAGACGCCGACCGGGAAGTACCTGGGCACCGTGCACTTCCAGCGGCTGCTGCGCGACCCGCCCTTCACCCTGGTGGGCTCGCTGGTGGACACCGATCTGCGGCCGCTGCCGCCGACGACGCCGCTGCCGGCGCTCACCAGCTACCTGGCCACGTACAACATGGTCTCGGTGCCGGTGGTGGACGAGAGCGGTTCGCTGCTGGGCGCGGTCACGGTCGACGACGTCCTGGACCACCTGCTGCCGGAGGACTGGCGGGAGACCGAACTGCACCACGGGGTCCCGGGGATGACCGACCTGCCGGAGGCGACCCGTGGCCGGGACTGACCGCGGCGGCCGCGACTTCGGGCTGCACAGCCGCACCGAGCGGGCGGCCGAGCGGGCCCGGGCCCAGTCGGCGGCCGTCCACCCGCACGAGCGGGCGGCGCCGCGCGTACGGCTGGACCTGCCGCGGGCCAAGCGGCGCGGCTGGCTGCCGGAGTACGACCCGGAGGCGTTCGGGCGGCTGTCGGAGAAGATCGCCCGGTTCCTGGGCACGGGGCGCTTCATCGTCTGGATGACGGTCGTCATCATCCTGTGGGTGGTGTGGAACGTCTCGGCGCCCGGACGACTGCGCTTCGACCAGTACCCGTTCATCTTCCTGACGCTCGCCCTGTCCCTGCAGGCGTCGTACGCGGCGCCGCTGATTCTCCTCGCGCAGAACCGCCAGGACGACCGGGACCGGGTCAACCTGGAGCAGGACCGCAAGCAGAACGAGCGCTCCATCGCCGACACCGAGTACCTGACGCGGGAGATCGCGGCGCTGCGCCTGGGCCTGGGCGAGGTGGCGACGCGGGACTGGATCCGCTCGGAGTTCCAGGAGCTGGTCAAGGAGCTGGAGGAGCGCGGGGTATTCCCACCGGAGAGTGAGGAAGGCGACCGCTGAGAGGCTTTCCCCGGGCCCGCCGCCGCGCCGTACCATCGGGGCATGGCTACCGACACTCCCCCAGAGCCTTCGGCCTGGGAGGTACCCCCAGGCTCCGCCGCGCCGAGCGATGAGGCGATCCGCGCCGCGCTCGCGACGGTCAACGACCCCGAGATCCAGCGACCCATCACCGACCTGGGGATGGTCAAATCGGTGGAGATCGCGGCGGACGGTACGGTCGCGGTCGCCATCTATCTGACGGTCGCCGGCTGCCCCATGCGCGACAAGATCACCTCCCTGGTGACCGAGGCCGTCTCGCGCGTCGAGGGCGTCGCGGGCGTGAGCGTCGAGCTGGACGTGATGAGCGACGAGCAGCGCCGCGAGCTGGCCTCCTCCCTGCGCGGCGGCCAGGCCGAGCGCGAGGTGCCCTTCGCCAAGCCCGGCTCGCTGACCCGGGTGTACGCGGTGGCCTCCGGCAAGGGCGGCGTCGGCAAGTCCTCGGTAACGGTCAACCTGGCCGCGGCCATGGCGGCCGACGGGCTGAAGGTCGGCGTCGTCGACGCCGACATCTACGGCCACTCCGTGCCGCGCATGCTGGGCGCGGACGGGCGTCCCACCCAGGTCGAGAACATGATCATGCCGCCGTCGGCCAACGGGGTGAAGGTCATCTCGATCGGCATGTTCACCCCCGGCAACGCGCCGGTCGTCTGGCGCGGCCCGATGCTGCACCGCGCGCTGCAGCAGTTCCTCGCCGACGTCTACTGGGGCGACCTGGACGTGCTGCTGCTGGACCTGCCCCCGGGCACCGGCGACATCGCCATCTCCGTCGCCCAGCTGGTGCCCAACGCCGAGATCCTCGTCGTCACCACGCCTCAGCAGGCCGCGGCCGAGGTCGCCGAGCGGGCCGGCTCCATCGCCGTGCAGACCCACCAGAAGATCGTCGGCGTCGTCGAGAACATGTCCGGGCTGCCGTGCCCGCACTGCGACGAGATGGTCGACGTCTTCGGCACCGGCGGCGGCCAGCTGGTCGCGGACGGCCTCTCCCGCACCACGGGCACCACTGTGCCGGTGCTGGGCTCGATCCCGATCGACGTACGCCTGCGCGAGGGCGGCGACGAGGGCAAGCCGGTCGTGCTGACCGACCCCGACTCCCCCGCCGGCAGCGCGCTGCGGGCCATCGCCGGCAAGCTCGGCGGCCGCCAGCGCGGCCTGGCGGGCATGTCGCTGGGCATCACGCCGCGCAACAAGTTCTGAGCCGCAGAAGGAACACGGGTAAGGGGCTGTCCTCCATGGAGGACAGCCCCTTACCCGTGCGGCGTCTCCTCGTGCGGCGTCACTGGTAGTCGGTGATGTTCTTGATCACCGCGAAGCCCATGCCGTACGCGCTCATCCCGCGCCCGTACGCGCCGATGTGCACCCCGCCCTCCTCGGGCGAACCGGCCAGCACCCAGCCGTACTCCGACTCCCGGTAGCGGAAGTCGGTGGGCACCCCGTCGACCGGCAGCGACAGCGTCGACCACGGCGCCTCGTCCAGGTGATCGGCCAGCTCCCAGGCCAGCGCCGTCTGCTGGTCCAGCCAGTCCTGCCGCAGCGCCCGCTCCATCTGGGACGGCCAGGTGCAGGCCAGCAGGCCCGAACCGGCGAGCCAGGCGGCCGAGGAGACCGAGGTGGCCTCCAGCACGCCCGTACCGTCCGCGCTGCGCCGCACCGGCCTGCTGGCCACCGTCACCACGACCGCGAACCGCTGGGTGGCCGTCTCGTGCTCGACCCGGCCCATCCGCAGCTGCGGCTCCACGCCGTGCCCGGTCGCACCGTGCTCCACGGTGCCGTCCGCCGCGGCACCCACCTGCATCAGCCAGCGCGGCCCGGTGTAGGCCCCGTCCAGGCCGTACCACGGGAACGACGCCAGGAGATAGCCGTCCACCGAGCGCCGGTCCCCGGGATCGCCCGGGACCCCTTCCCGCGCCTGAACGGCGGACGCATCGGCCGTACCGGCGGCAGTGCCGCCCCCGTGCGCCCCAACCCGACCCGTCGTCTCCATCTGCGCGGCGCCTCCTCGTAGCCCCTCGTCATGGGCGCGCCGACCGTCACGGTCGGCTGCACTCCAAACACAGGGAGAATAGCCACCCCCGTCAATGGGGACCCGCATACCCGGGTCAGGTGGCGTCGGCGTCGTAGGGGGGTCGCTCGCCCGGCTGGAGGTTCTCGCGCTTCTTCAGGAGGTCCGGAGTGCCGGCCGAGGGCGCCGCCGGCTCCGGGGTGCGGCCGTGCACCGCGTCCGCGACCTCGGCCATGTCACCCTTGAAGTCGAAGCCGTTGCGGATCTCCTTCAGCCCCAGCTCGTCCTTCTCCAGCACGTGCTTGCGCACGAACGTCTTGGGGTTGAGGTCCTCGAACTCGAAGTCCTTGAACTCCGGACCCAGCTCGGAGCGGATGTCCTCCTTGGCGTTCTCGGAGAACTGCCGGATCCTGCGCAGGGTGCGCGACACGTCCTGGATCAGCTTCGGGAGCTTGTCGGGGCCGAAGATGAGCACGGCAAGGACGACGAGCGTGACCAGCTCGAGGCCTCCTATGTCGAGCACGTTGCACAGCTCCTTGAGGGTCGGCGGCCGGGGGTCGGCCGCCTATCACGGTACCTGGCCGGGCGGTCCCCCCGGGAGACACGTCCGCCAATAAAGGACGAACACACGTCAGCCCGAGGAGGCCGAGCCCAGCACCAGTCGCACCGTGCGCCGGGCCCCGTCGTGCTCGACGGTCAGCTCCAGACCGTCACCGGGATGGTGACTGCGCACCTTGACGATCAGCTCCTGGCCGCTGTGCACGGGCACGCCGTCCACCTTCGTGATCACGTCGCCCGGCCGGATGCCCGCCTTCTCGGCGGGACTGCCCGGGCTCACGCCCGGAGTGCCGGCACTGTCGGTGTTCACCCGTGCGCCGTCGCCCGAGTAGCCCATGTCCACCGAGACGCCGATCACCGGATGGGTGGCCCGCCCGGTACGGATCAGCTCCTCGGCGACGCGCCTGGCCTGGTTGATCGGTATCGCGAAGCCCAGGCCGATGCTGCCGCCCTGGCTGCGGCCGGAATCGCCGTTGCCGTCCCCCGCCGAGCGGATGGCGCTGTTGATCCCGATGACCCGGGCCTGCGCGTCCATCAGCGGGCCCCCGGAGTTGCCCGGGTTGATGGGGGCGTCCGTCTGCAGCGCGTTCACGTAGCTCACGTCGCTGCCGCCACTGCTGTCCTCGTCGTCGCCCTTCTTGTGACCGCCCGCGGTGATCGGCCGGTCCTTGGCGCTGATGATCCCGGTGGTCACCGTGCCGGCGAGGTCGAACGGTGCACCGATCGCCACGACCGAGTCGCCGACGCGGACGGAGTCGGAGTTGCCGAGCGCGAGCGGGCTCAGGCCCGCGATCCCCGACACCTTGATGACGGCCAGGTCGTAGCCGCCGTCCCGGCCGACGAGGGTCGCCTTCGCGCTCTGCCCGCCGTTGAAGGTCACGGATATGGACCCGCTGCCGGAGGCAGCCGCCTGCACCACGTGATTGTTGGTGAGGATGTGCCCCTTCTTGTCCAGCACGAACCCGGTACCGGTGCTCTGGCCGCCACCACCGCGCACGTGAATGGTCACCACCCCGGGCAGCGCCCGGGCGGCGATCCCGGCAATGCTCCCGGGCGCGCGCTCCCCGCCCCCGGCGGACGCCTGCGGCAACACGACACCGCTCTCGAAGGCCCCGTTGCGCTCCAGGTACACGCCCACGCCCCCACCGACCACACCGGCGACGAGGGCCACCCCGACGGCCCCGGCGATCAGCCGCGCGCGGCTGCGGTTGCCGTCCTTGGACGGCGGAGCGCCACCCCCGCCGACGGCGGCAGCGGCCCACGGGTCGTAGGCCCACACGCCGCGCGCCGGCGGCGCGGCGGCGCCGGGCGCCAGGTGCCCGGCCGGCGCGCCCACGGGCGCGACGCCCGAGGCCGGCGCCTCCGACGGGACGCCGGTGCCTTCGGCCGGCCGACCCGGGTCGGGCGCGAACCCGGCCCTGGCCTCCCCGGCGGGCACGGCGGCCGCCGGGGGCGCGACAGGCGTGTCCACGGGCGCGGCCGGCACGCCGGCGGCGGTCGCCGGGGGCCCGGCGGGCACGCCTGCGGGCGCCGTGTCGGCCGCCTCGTCGGCGGGAGCGTCGTCCTCCGTTGCCGGAGGCCCGGCGGGCAGGCCCGCGGCCGCCCCGCCGGCGGGGGCGTCCGCCGTTGCCGGGGGCGTGCCTGCCGGCTGCGCCGGCGCGGCCTTGTCCAGCCGCACGGGGGCAGCGGGAGCGGCTCCCGGCCGGGCCGCAGCCGCCGGTGCAGCGTCGCAGGCGCCGCCATCCGTCTGCGCGGCGCCCTGGGCGGCCGTCGACGCGGGAGCGGGCCCGCCGGTCGGAACCGGTGCGGCCTCGTCCGCAGCCTGCACCGGGGCGCCCGGTACCGGAGCCGCGGAGGGCGGAGCCGTCTGCGGCATCGCCGGAGGCGCCGGCTGGGCCGGGACGTGGAGCTGGGGCAGGGTGGGGCGCTGGACGGGCGGGGCCGGGGCCCACGGGCCCGGGCCACCGTACGGCGGCGTGCTGTACGGGTCGGGCGCGTGCAGCGGGCGCTGCGACTGCGCGGCGGGCGCCGGGACGCCGGCGCCGTAGGAGCCACCCTGCAGCACCGCCCCATCGGCGGCGGGAGTGCCGGGCGCGGTCGCCGCCGGGACACCGGCACCGTACGAGCCGCCCTGCGGCACCGGACCCGCAGCGCCGGGCGCCGTCGGCTGCGCCGGGACACCGGCCCCGTACGAGCCACCCTGCAGCACCACCCCATCGGCGGCGGGAGTGCCGGGCGCGGTCGCCGCCGGGACACCGGCACCGTACGAGCCGCCCTGCGGCACCGGACCCGCAGCGCCGGGCGCCGTCGGCTGCGCCGGGACGCCGGCGCCGTAGGAGCCACCCTGCAGCACCGCTCCATCGGCGGCGGGTGCCGGGGCGCCGGCCCCGTACGAGCCGCCGTGCGGCGCAGCACTGCCGGTCGCCGCCGGGACGCCGGCACCGTACGAGCCGCCCGGCGCAGCCGTGCCGTGCGGCATGGGTGCCGTCGGC
This sequence comes from Streptomyces sp. PKA51, assembly GCF_057552455.1. Classification (NCBI taxonomy): domain Bacteria; kingdom Bacillati; phylum Actinomycetota; class Actinomycetes; order Kitasatosporales; family Streptomycetaceae; genus Streptomyces; species Streptomyces sp. PKA51. Next base: position 201,893 of record NZ_BAAJPZ010000008.1, on the reverse strand, counting down.
TCGGGGGTGGCGTGGGGCGTCGGGGCGGCGGGGCCGCGGTTCCACCAGTGGCGGCGCTTCGTCGGCGCGGACGCGCGCGCCTGACCGTCGTCCATGCCCATGCTCATGGCTCTCCCCGTTCGTCCGTGGGGCGCGGCGGGCGCGCTCCACGGACGATTACACCAGGTCCCCGCGCGTACGCGGAGGGGAGGTGGGCGGCCTCAGGGAGCGGTGGCGGCCGGCCCCGCGAGGCCGGCGCGGGCCAGGGGTGGCAGGGCCGGGGCCGGGGAGGGCCGCAGCAGCGAGACGCTCCTGGCGGGCTGTTGCCGCTCGCTGCCGGCCCGGCGGGCGAGGTCGCGTTCGTTGCCCGCGTAGCCGGGGGTGACGGCGAGGGTGTTGGCGGCCGTGCCGGGCCCGCCGCCGCGGCTCTGGGGCGGTGCGACGGCGGTCTGCAGCGGCTGTGCTCCGGCCAGGGCGATCGCGGCGAGCGAGACGGCTCCGGCGGCGGCGAAGGCGAAGCGGCGCCCCCGGGAGGCGGCGCGGACGGCTGCCGCGTCCGCCGTCTCGCAGTGTGCGTCAGGGTTGCGCACGGGGTGGATGCGGAAGCCGCGGTCGAGCGGGAGGACGGCGACGCCGCCGGGTGGGCCCGACGGGCCGTCACCGTCCTCCCGGCCGAGGTCCGCGACGGGCAGGCTCTGGAGCCTGGCGAGCAGTGAGTCGGACAGGGGGGGTGGTGCGGACTGCGCGAACACGTTCTTGAGCCGGCGCTGCGCGTCGGCTTCGGCTTTGCATTTCCAGCAGGTGGCGAGGTGGGCGAGCACCCGCTCCCGCGATTCGTGCCCCAACTCCCCGTCGACGAGGGCAGCGAGGCGGTCGCCGAGGTGGTGCTCGGCGGGGGACTGACCGCCGGAGGTGGTCACGCGAGTCCGACCTCCCCACCCGTGGCGACGGCGGCCACGGCGCGCTGCTCGGACCGGGCGGCGGGCGAGCGGTGCTGCAGGGCCTTGCGCAGGTGCGAGCGGCCGCGGTGGATGCGGCTGCGCACGGTGCCGAGCTTGACGTTGAGGGTTGCGGCGATCTCCTCGTAGGAGAGGCCCTCGATGTCGCACAGGACGACGGCGGCGCGGAACTCCGGGGCGAGGGTGTCCAGCGCCTGCTGGACGTCCGCGTCGAAGTGGGTGTCGTTGAAGTGCTGCTGCGGGGAGGGCTCGCGGCTGGGCAGCCGCTCGGCGGCGTCCTCGCCGAGCGCGTCGAAGCGGATGCGCTGCCTGCGCCGGACCATGTCGAGGAAGAGGTTGGTGGTGATGCGGTGCAGCCACCCCTCGAAGGTGCCGGGGGTGTAGGTCGACAGGGAGCGGAAGACGCGGACGAAGACCTCCTGCGTCAGGTCCTCCGCGTCGTGCTGATTGCCCGTCAGGCGGTAGGCGAGGCGGTAGACCCTGGCGCTGTGCGTGCTGACGATCTCCTCCCAGCTGGGGGGAGTCCAGGCCTGCGGATCCGCATCGGTGGCGAAGGTCGCGGTGGTTGCGGCGTCGGCGGCGGTGGAACGGTCAGCGGTGTAGGTCACGGATTTCGGCTCGGCGGCGGACCTCGGACGCAGGAGCCGGAGCAACCCGCGGCGGTCGCCGACCGCAGCCGCACCTCCCCTGTCGGCTCTGGTGGTGTCCAGTGGAGCCCCTACCATATCCACCTCGCCCGTTAGCTCCGGATAAGCATTTTTGACCCGGATTTTGTCCTTGATCCACCGGATTCGTGGACGCCCTTCCGGGCCCGGGCGGTTCCGGCTGCGCCCGTGCTCTCCTGCCCCCTCAACGCCCGGTCCCATCTGCGGGTTCCCGGGGGCAGCGGATACAGTCACCGTTGCGTCGACTACGGGGACAGGAGAGGGCCATTACCGGCAACCAGCAGACCAGCTGGGCGTTCGCCGATGTGTTCGTCGCCGAGGACGAGGCGCTGCGCTGGGCCCGGGAGCGGGCCTACGACGCAGGGCTCCGCTCGGTGTCGAACGGCACCGGCGCGGCGCTGCGCCTGCTCGCCGCCGCGGTGGACGCCAAGGCCGTCGCCGAGATCGGCACGGGCACGGGCGTCTCCGGCATCCACCTCCTGCACGGCATGCGCCCCGACGGCGTGCTCACCACGGTGGACAGCGACCCCGAGTGCCAGCAGTTCGCCCGGCAGGCCTTCCGCGCCGCCGGCTTCGCCGCCAACCGGGCCCGTTTCATCCCCGGCCCGGCCCTGGAGGTGCTGCCGCGCCTGGCGGACGGGGGCTACGACCTGGTCTTCTGCGACGGGGACCGGCTGGAGTGCCTGGACTACCTAGCCGAATCGTTGCGCCTGCTGCGGCCGGGCGGGCTGGTGTGCTTCGAGGGGGTCTTCGCCGACGGCCGCACCGTCGACGCGTCCCTCCCGCCGGCCGAGGTCCAGCACCTGCGCGAACTGCTGCGCACGGTGCGCGAGTCGGCGGCGCTGGTGCCGTCGCTGCTGCCGGTGGGGGACGGCCTGCTGTGCGCCGTCCGGCGCGGCTGACCCGGCGGCGGCGCGGGGGGCGCGTACGGCGCCGTACGACCGGGCCCCGGGCATGCCACCGCCCCGGGGCCGGACGGAACCGGCCACCGGGGCGGTGGGACATTCAATGGCCTGTGCGCCTGTGCGTCAGACGGCGACCTTCTCCAGGGCCTCGCCGAGAGCCTTGGCCTCATCCGGGGTCAGCTCGACGACGAGACGACCGCCGCCCTCAAGCGGAACCCGCATGACGATGCCCCGCCCCTCCTTGGTCACCTCGAGCGGGCCGTCGCCCGTCCGCGGCTTCATGGCCGCCATGCTCGTTCCCCTTCCTGAAACCAGCTTGTCGCAGCCGACAACCCAGGTGTCACCGGCATCGAACACATTGCTTCCAGGCCATTATCCCGCATCGCGCGACCCAATGACCAACATCGGTCCGCAATCCTTCGGCAACACGCTGCCGCAAAACCACTCAATTCGGCGATCGCGCGGTATTCGCGGGTCCCTCTCGGGGCCCTCACGGTGGCCGATTCTTTGACGCAGGTCACATATCGGCTGCGGATGATCTCCGGCATCCTGGCCCCCGTAACCAGAACGGTATGGGGGCCACCCCATCCGGAGCCGACGGAGGAGGGGCCGCACATGGCGGACGCCGTGCTGTACGAGGTGACCGACGGGCTCGCGACGATCACGCTGAACCGTCCCGACGCGATGAACGCGATGAACACCGAGACCAAGGTCGCCCTGCGCGACTGCCTGCGGCAGGCCGCCGGGGACACGGCCGTACGGGCGGTGCTGCTGACCGCCACCGGGCGGGCCTTCTGCGTCGGCCAGGACCTCAAGGAGCACGTCGGCGCACTCGCCGCGGACCGGGAGCACGGCACGCGCGACGCCATGAACACGGTCGAGGAGCACTACAACCCGATCGTCACCGCGATCGCCGGCATGCCCAAGCCCGTCGTCGCCGGGGTCAACGGGGTCGCGGCGGGAGCCGGTGCGGGCTTCGCCTTCGCAGCGGACTACCGGGTCGTGGCGGACACCGCGTCCTTCAACACGTCCTTCGCCGGGGTCGCGCTGACCGCCGACTCCGGGGTCTCGTGGACCCTGCCCCGCCTCATCGGCCACGGCCGCGCCGCCGGCCTGCTGCTCTTCCCCCGGAACGTGCCGGCGCAGGAGGCGTACGACCTGGGCATCGCGAACGAGATCGTCCCGGCGCAGGACCTCGCGGAGCGGGCGCGCACCGTGGCCCGGAAGCTGGCGGAGGGCCCCACGGGCGCCTACGCGGCGATCAAGGAGTCCCTGGCGTACGGGGCCGCGCACGGGCTGGTGGAGACCCTGGGCACGGAGGAGCGGCTGCAGCGGGCCGCGGCCACGACGGAGGACCACGGCATCGCCGTGGCCGCCTTCCTCGCCAAGGAGCGCCCCCGCTTCACGGGCCGCTGAGGCCGGCGCCGAGCGGATCTCCGTCACGCCGCAGCGCCCCGTAGGGGCGCCGTGGTGCCCCGCGACGAAGATCCCCCTGACTGCCACGCGCGCTAGCGCGCGTGGCAGTCCGCCAGGTGGTCGTTCACCAGCCCGCACGCCTGCATCAGCGCGTACGCCGTCGTCGGCCCCACGAAGCGGAAGCCGCGTCGCTTGAGCTCCTTCGCCAGCGCCGTCGACTCCGGCGTGATCGCCGGTACGTCCGCCGCCGTCCTGGGCGCCGGGCGGCCCGGCGAGGGGGCGAAGGACCACACGAGGGCGTCCAGCTCCCCCGGGCCGAGCTCCGCCGCGGCCCGGGCGTTCGCGATCGACGCGGTGATCTTCGCCCGGTTGCGGATGATGCCGGTGTCGGCGAGCAGCCGCTCGACGTCCGCGTCGCCGAAGGCGGCCACCTTCGCGATGGAGAAGCCGGCGAAGGCCGTCCGGAAGCCCTCGCGCCGCCGCAGGATCGTCAGCCACGACAGGCCCGACTGGAACGCCTCCAGGCATATCCGCTCGAACAGCGCGTCGTCGCCGTGCACCGCGTGGCCCCACTCGGTGTCGTGGTAGACGCGGTAGTCCGCCCCGGACTCGGTGTCCAGGCCGCCCCAGGGGCAGCGGGCCAGCCCGTCCGGGCCGACGACGACAGCGCTCGCGGTGCTCATGACGCCCCCTCCTCGTGGCCCTCGGGGCCCCGCGTCTCCTTGTCCAGCAGCCCCCGCACCCCTATCGCCGCGGCCTGCGCGCCGGCGAGGGCGGCCTCCAGCTCGGCGATGCGGGCGTCGCGCTCGGCGAGCTCGGCGCCGAGGCGGTCGAGGGCGTCGTCGGTCTCGGCCATGCGGTAGCCGCGCAGGGCGAGCGGCAGGCGCAGCGCCTCGACGTCGGCGCGGGCGACCGGGCGGCTGCCGGGCAGGGGCCAGGCCATGCGCTCGGGCGCCGCCTCGGGCAGCACGCCGCGGTCGCCGCCGCCGGCCACGGCGAGCGTGACCGCGGCGACCACCACGACCAGCGCGATGAGCAGGAACCAGAACACGGCCGTCTCCCCGTCAGTCATCCGTCAGCCAAACCGTCCACCCCGATCGTGCCATGCCCCACCGACAGTTAAGGTCGCTGCCGGACCACGGAGAGGAAGCTGGGGACATGCTGAGGCTGGGACGGCGCGAGTTCGCCGACCACGAACCGGTGATCATGGCGATCGTGAACCGCACGCCGGACTCCTTCTACGACCAGGGCGCCACCTTCAGCGACGAACCGGCACTGGCCCGCGTGGAGCAGGCGGTGGCCGAGGGTGCCGCGATCATCGACATCGGCGGGGTCAAGGCGGGCCCGGGCGAAGAGGTGACGGCCGAGCAGGAGGCCCGCCGGACGGTGGGCTTCGTGGCGGAGGTGCGCCGCCGCCACCCGGACGTGGTGATCAGCGTGGACACCTGGCGGCACGAGGTCGGCGAGGCGGTGTGCGAGGCGGGCGCCGACCTGCTCAACGACGCCTGGGGCGGGGTGGACCCGAAGCTGGCCGAGGTGGCGGCCCGGCACGGCGCGGGCCTGGTGTGCACGCACGCGGGCGGCGTGGAGCCGCGCACCCGCCCGCACCGGGTGGAGTACGAGGACGTGATGGCGGACATCCTGCGCGTCACGGTGGGGCTGGCCGAGCGCGCGGCGGCGCTGGGCGTGCGGCGCGACGGCATCCTGATCGACCCCGGCCACGACTTCGGCAAGAACACCCGCCACTCGCTGGAGGCGACGCGGCGGCTGGAGGAGATGACGCGGACGGGGTGGCCGGTGCTGGTCTCCCTGTCGAACAAGGACTTCGTCGGGGAGACCCTGGCCCGGCCGGTCAAGGAGCGGCTGCTGGGCACCCTGGCCACGACGGCGGTGTCGGCGTGGCTGGGCGCACAGGTCTACCGCGTCCACGAGGTGGCGGAAACGAAGCAGGTGCTGGACATGGTCGCCTCCATCGCCGGCCACCGCGCCCCTGCGGTGGCCCGCCGCGGCCTGGCCTAGCGCCCCGTGAGGGGCGCGGGGCGGTATCGATCCGCGGCTGCCGCCGCGTGGGCGCGATCGGCCACCGACGGCCCGCAGTCGACGCACCACCCGGGGCCCACTACGGGCGCGTCGTGGCTCGTCGCGCAGTTCCCCGCGCCCCTACCGGGCGCCGGACAGGCGCTACGCGCCCGCCTCCTTCGTCACCAGGGTCACCGCCTCGTCGACGTCGTCGGTGACGTGGAAGAGCTCCAGGTCGTGCAGGCCGACCTTGCCCTCGGTCACGAGCGTGCCCTTGAGCCAGTCGACCAGGCCCTGCCAGTACGCGGAGCCGAAGAGGACGATCGGGAAGCGGGTGACCTTCTTGGTCTGGACGAGCGTGAGCGCTTCGAAGAGCTCGTCCAGGGTGCCCAGGCCGCCCGGCAGCACCACGAAGCCGCTCGCGTACTTCACGAACATCGTCTTGCGCACGAAGAAGTAGCGGAAGTCGACGCCGAGATTGACGTACCGGTTGAGCCCCTGTTCGAAGGGCAGCTCGATGCCCAGGCCGACGGAGACGCCGCCGGCCTCCATGGCGCCTCTGTTGGCGGCCTCCATCGCGCCGGGTCCGCCGCCTGTGATGACGGCGAAGCCGGCCTCGACCAGGCCGCGGCCGATGGCGACGCCCGCCTCGTACTCGGCGCTGCCCGGGTGGGTGCGGGCGGAGCCGAAGACGCTGATGGCGGGGGGAAGTTCGGCGAGGGCGCCGAAGCCCTCGACGAACTCCGACTGGATGCGCAGGACCCGGAAGGGGTCCTCGTGCACCCAGTCCGCCGTGCCGCGGGTGTCGAGCAGGTGCTGGTCGGTGGTGCCCGCCTGCATCTGGCTCTGGCGCCGTACGACCGGCCCGCGGCGCTGCTCCCGCAGTGCCCGCATCTCCTCGGAACTGACCATGCCGAGCTCCCTCCGCTGCAGAGATCGTTGGCATTCCAGCCTAGGCCCCCGGTGGGGTGTGTCAGCCGGTCAGCCAGGTGCGCAGCCGCTCCTCGCAGTGGAGAATCCGTTCGGTGCGCACGTGTTCGTCCCGCTTGTGGGCGTAGAGGGCGTCGCCGGGGCCGTAGTTGACGGCGGGTACGCCGAGGGCGCTGAAGCGGGAGACGTCCGTCCAGCCGAACTTGGGCCGGGCCGTGCCGCCGACGGCCGCCATGAAGGCCTGTGCGGCGGGGTGGGTGAGGCCGGGGCGGGCGCCGGGCGAGTGGTCGTCGACGACGAGTTCGCTCACCCCGCAGTCGGCGAAGACCTCGCGCACGTGGGCGAGGGCCTCCTCCTCGGTGCGGTCGGGGGCGTACCGGAAGTTCACCGTCACGGTGCACTCGTCGGGGATGACGTTGGTGGCGACGCCGCCCTCGATGCGCACGGCGTTGAGGCCCTCGTGGTACTGCAGACCGTCGACGACGGGGCGGCGGGGCTCGTAGGCGGCGAGGCGGGCGAGGATGGGCGCGGCGGCGTGGACGGCGTTGGAGCCCATCCAGCTGCGCGCGGAGTGGGCCCGCTCGCCGGTGGTGCGCAGGTGCACGCGCAGGGTGCCCTGGCAGCCGCCCTCGACCTGGCCGTCGGTGGGCTCCAGGAGGACGGCGAAGTCCCCGGCGAGCCAGTCGGGGTGGGCCTCGGCGACGTGCCCGAGCCCGTTGAGGTGGGCGGCGACCTCTTCGTTGTCGTAGAAGACGAAGGTCAGGTCGCGGTTGGGGGCGGGCACGGTGGCGGCGATGCGCAGCTGGACGGCGACGCCGGACTTCATGTCGCTGGTGCCGCAGCCCCACAGGATGCCGTTCTCGTCGAGCCGCGAGGGCACGTTGTCGGCGATGGGGACGGTGTCGATGTGGCCGGCGAGGACGACGCGCTCGGTGTGCCCGAGGTTCGTCCGGGCGACGACGTTGTTGCCGTGCCGGTCGACGGTCAGGTGCGGCAGGGCGCGCAGTGCCTGCTCGATGGCGTCGGCGAGGTCCTTCTCGGCACCGCTTTCGGAACGGAAGTCGACGAGCCGTGCGGTGAGGGCGGCGGCGTCGAGGGACAGGTCCAGTGCGGTGTGATCCATGCCGCGAGCCTAACGCGGCCGCCGGTGACGCCGGGGGCGGCCGGTGGTCGGTCTCTGAAGTAACGTGACCCGCATGTCCCGGATCACCGTCACCCGCCGTGGCCGACTGCTGCGAACCGTGGCCGCCTGCGCCGTGCTGCTGGCGCTGATCGGCTATCTCGTGGTCCAACTGGTGACGGGCGGGCCGGGCGCCCCGCGGTGCACCGTGCGGGCGGACGGGGAGTCGTACGGGATGTCGCCCGAGCAGGCCGTGAACGCGGCGACGATCTCGGCGGTGGGCTCCTCGCGCGGGCTGCCGGAGCGGGCGGTGACGATCGCGCTGGCCACGGCGATGCAGGAGTCGGGGCTGCGCAACATCCACCACGGGGACCGCGATTCGCTGGGGCTGTTCCAGCAGCGGCCGACCCAGGGCTGGGGCACGGCGGCGCAGATCACGGACCCGGTGTACGCGGCGGGCAAGTTCTACGACCACCTGGTGGAGGTGCCGGGCTACTCGCGGCTGCCGCTGACGGTGGCGGCGCAGCGGGTGCAGCGCAGCGGCTTCCCGCAGGCGTACGCCAAGCACGAGCCGGACGCCTCGCTGCTGTCGTCGGCGCTCACCGGCCGGGTGGCGGCGTCGTTCAGCTGCACGACCAGTCCGGGGGACGGCAAGGCGGGCGACGCGGGCGCGGTGCGCACGAAGCTGGTGCGCGAGTTCGGTGCGCTGGTGCGGCCGTCGGTGACGGGCGGCACGGGCGCGGACGGCCGGTCGGGGGCCGCCGGCGGGGCGGGCACGCTGACGGTGCCGGTGGGGCAGGGGACGGGCCTGGGGGCCGGGCCGCAGGACGGGACGCACCTGGGTTGGGCGCTGGCGTCGTGGGCGGTGGCGCACGCGGCGGAGCTGCGCATCGACCGCGTTTCCTTCGACGGCCGCGTGTGGACGGCGAAGAATTCCGCGGACGGCTGGCGGAAATCGGCGGAGGCGGCGCAGACGTTCGGCTCGCCGGCGGTGCGCATCTCCACCGTCCGGTAGGCATTCGGCAGGCATCCGGTAGGCATTCGGCAGCCGCTCAGGAGTACGACGATCCCCTCTCCGGGAGTACGCCGGATCCACCGGAGTTGCCTCCCTCGGTCACACCCGTACGCATTCTCGATCCGCCCGCAACTTCCCTGCGTTCAAAGGCTTTTCAGCCTTCCGTATCGATTGACGACCTGCCCGGTATGACGGGGTTGGGAGGGGGTGGATAATGCGATGCATTGCCCACTCTTTACCTTGGTCCACCGCAACCTTCGAGGGGCTCACGCGGTAGTCACTGCGTCCGCACGCCGGACACAACCGACCTCATCACTCCGTCAAAGGAGCAACATGTCCCTCCCCCTCACGCGTCGGATCGCCCGGGTCGCCCTGCTCGTCGCAGCGGGTGCCGCTCCCGTCGTCGGTGCGGCCGGCTCTGCGAGCGCCGCGGACCTCGTCAAGGCCCCCGACGCCCTCGGTGGCCTGAGCTCGGTGGACAGCGCCAACCTGGGCAACAACCTCGACTCGACCTCCCACCAGGCCGGGTCCGTGGCGCAGGGCGTCGGTGCCAAGGCCGTCCACACCACCACCAGCACGGTCGGCAAGGCGACCAAGGAGCACGTGCCGGCCGCGCAGAAGGCCGTCGGCCAGGTCGCGGGCGGCGCCGGCAAGGCCGTGGGCGAGACGGCCAAGAGCGTCACCAAGACCGGCCTGCCCACCCAGGGCCTGCCGACCCAGGGGCTTCCCCTCGGCTGATCCGGCGCGCGATACGCGCGAAGGGGGCCCTGGAACATGACCTTCCGGGCCCCCTTTGCGCGGTCCCCGCACCCTCGGCGCGTACGCCGGTGCGTAGCTCTACTCGGCCAGACGGCGGACCGCCGCCTCCACCCTCTCGTCGGTGGCGGTGAAGGCGATCCGTACGAACCGCTCCCCCGCCTCGCCGTAGAAGTCGCCCGGCGCGACGAGGATGCCCCGCTGCGCCAGCTCGCCCACCGTCTCCCAGCAGGACTCCTCGCGCGTCGCCCACAGGTACAGCGACGCCTCGCTGTGCTCGATGCGGAAGCCGGCGCCCTCGAAGGCGGTGCGCAGCGCGGTGCGGCGGGCGGCGTAGCGGGCCCGCTGCTCGGCGACGTGCGCCGAGTCGCCCAGGGCCGCGACGGTGGCGGCCTGCACGGGCGCGGCGACCATCATGCCGCCGTGCTTGCGGATCTGCAGCAGCTCGCCCAGCACCGCCGCGTCACCGGCGACGAAGGCCGCGCGGTAGCCCGCCAGGTTCGAGCGCTTGGACAGCGAGTGGACGGCGACGATGCCCTCGTACGTACCCCCGCACACGTCCGGGTGCAGCACGGAGACGGGGTCGGCCTCCCAGCCCAGCTCCAGGTAGCACTCGTCGCTCAGCAGCAGCACCCCGTGCTCGCGCGCCCAGACCACGGCGCGGCGCAGCTCCTCCTTGGACAGCACCCGGCCGGTGGGGTTGGACGGCGAGTTCAGCCACAGCAGCTTCAGCCCGGCCGGGTCCAGCTCCCACGGCTCGTCGTACTCGACGGGCTCGGCGCCCGCCAGCCGGGCGCCCACCGCGTACGTGGGGTAGGCCAGCCGCGGGAAGGCGACCTTGTCGCCGGGGCCCAGGCCCAGCTGGGTGGGCAGCCAGGCCACCAGCTCCTTGGAGCCGACGACGGGCAGCACGTTCGTGTGCGCCACGCCGCGGGCGCCCAGCCGGCGCTCCACCCAGCCGGTGAGCGCGTCGCGCAGGGCGGCGGTGCCCCACACCGTGGGGTAGCCGGGGCTGTCCGCGGCGTCGGTCAGCGCCTGCCGGATCAGGGCCGGGACCGGGTCGACGGGCGTGCCCACCGACAGGTCGACGATGCCGTCCGGGTGGGCGGCGGCGGTGGCCTTGTACGGCTCGAGCCGGTCCCAGGGGAAGACGGGGAGGCGGGAGGAGACTGCGCTCATGGGCTCGCTCTCGTGCGCTGGTGCGTCAGGTGCAGTGGGGGGAACACCGGGAAACGCCGGAGCCCCGCACGGCGGCTCGGCCGTACGGGGCCCGGTGGCTTCCGCTGGTCAGTGGGCGGGGTTGATGTCCGCCGGGAGCGAGGCGACGAAGGGGTGGTCGCGCTCGATCAGGCCCAGCTTCGAGGCGCCGCCGGGCGAACCGAGCTCCTCGAAGAACTCGACGTTCGCCTTGTAGTAGTCCTTCCACTCCTCGGGAGTGTCGTCCTCGTAGAAGATCGCCTCGACCGGGCACACCGGCTCACAGGCGCCGCAGTCGACGCATTCGTCCGGGTGGATGTACAAGGACCGCTGGCCCTCGTAGATGCAGTCGACGGGGCACTCCTCGATGCATGCCTTGTCCTTGACGTCGACACAAGGCTGCGCGATGACGTAGGTCACGCTGTCGTTCCTCCTCGGTAGGGCTCATCTCGCGCGGGAGCGCGGCGTCGTCGATGCCCACACCTAGTATCTCCCTCCCGGAGCACCTGACGAACAAGAGGGGCGAGCAGAGCTGTGGAATTCACCACGGGCGGAGGGCCGGCGGTGCGGATCAGCGCCACAGATGTGGGAAAAAGGGTCTCGATCCGGCGCCTGAACGACCCCGGGAGTTCCCCCGAGCGATTCACCGACACGGTCGGTGTGCTCACTTCGTGGACAGCGGGTGTGCTGTGCATCACACGGCGTTCCGGGGAGGTCGTGGAAGTCGCGGAATCCACGCTCGTCGCGGCGAAGGTGATTCCGCAGGCCCCCGCGCGGCGCCGGGGCCCGGCCGCCGGGCGCCGTGAGCTCGTCGAGGTCGCCGCCCGCGGCTGGCCGGCCCCGGACACCGGCCGGCTGGGCGCCTGGACCCTGCGCGCCGCCGGCGGCTTCACCCACCGGGCGAACTCCGTCCTGCCCCTCGGCGACTGCGGCCTGCCCCTGCCGCAGGCCCTCGAACGGATTACCGCCTGGTACGCCGAACGTGCTCTCGCCCCGTGCGTCCAGGTCAGCACCGGGGACGCCGCGGCCGACGAGCGGCTGGACGCGGAGCTGGCCGCCCACGGCTGGACCGCGGAACGGCACGCCCTGCTGCGCACCGCGGCCCTGGCCCCCGTCGCCGACGCCGTCCCGGCCGCCGAGGCCGCGGCCGTACGCCTGAGCCGCGAACCGGACGCCACCTGGCTGGAGGCGTACGGACGCACCGGCGACCCCGCCGCCGCCCTGGCCGTGCTCACGGGCGGGCCGTCGGTGTGGTTCGCGACCGTCCCCGGCGAGGAGGCAGGCGAGGGGCCGGCGGCCATAGCGCGCTGCGTGGTGGACGGCCGCTGGGCCGGCTTCGCCGCCCTCCACGTCAGCCCCGCCCGGCGCCGGCAGGGCCTGGGCACGCTGGTCATGGCCGCCCTCGCCCGCACCGCCCTCGACGAGGGCGCCTCCGCGGCGTACCTGCAGGTCGAGAGCGACAACGGCGCGGCCGCCGGCCTCTACGACGAGCTCGGTTTCACCACTCACCACGGCTACCACTACCGGCGCGGGCCGGTGCAGTAGGACGCTGGCAGGTATGTACGACGAGACCACCGACCGGCGGCGCTGCTTCGCCGCCGAGGCCCGCGAGGACCGGCCCGACCTGGCGCAGCTGTGCCTGCTGATCTCCGCCGAGGCGGCGGACGGGCTGCCGGAGGCCGACCTCGACGCCGCACAGATCGAGCTGGACCGGCTCGCCGGGCTGCTGCCCGCCCTCGGCCGCTCGGCCGACCCCCGGCAGTGGGCGGACGCCCTCGCCCGGCTCCTCGGCGACCGCTGCGGCTTCCACGGCACCCCCGCCGAGTACCGCCGCCTGGAGTCCTCCCTGCTCCATGAGGTCCTCAGGCGGCGCCGCGGCCTGCCGATCCTGCTGTCCGTGGTCTGGCTGGAGGTCGCCCGCCGCGCCGGCGCCCCCGTGTACGGGGTGGCCCTGCCCGGCCACTTCGTCGTCGGCTTCGGCGACCCGTGGGGCCGCCACGTCCTGGCCGATCCCTTCGACGGCGGACGCGTCCTGTCCGAGGACGACGCCCGGCTCCTGGTCGCCGGCGCCACCGGCACCCCCCTGGACGCTGCGGCCTTCTCCCCGGCGGAACCCCTGGAGATCATCCTGCGGATGCTCAACAACATCCGCGCCTGGGCGGCGGCCCGCCCCGAACGCAGCGACGTCCAGCTGTGGGCCGTCGAACTCTCCCTCCTGCTGCCCACCCACCCGGCGCGCCTGCGCTACGAACGGGCGGAGCTGCTGGTGGAGCGCGGCGACTTCGCGCGCGGGGCGCGCGAGATGGAGGAGTACGCGGAGGTCATCGCCCCGGTCGAACCGGCAGCGGCGGAATCGGTCCGCCATCGCGCCCTGGCGGCGCGGGCGATGCTGAACTGACGGCCGCGGCTTTGCCGCGGAAGGTCAGAGCCACCCCTTGTCGCGCGCGATGCGCACCGCCTCCGCGCGGTTGCGCGCGCCCGTCTTCTGGATCGCCGTCGACAGGTAATTGCGCACCGTCCCCGGCGACAGGCTCAGCCCCTTCGCCAGTTCCGCGTTCGTCGAGCCGTCCGCCGAGGCCGTGAGCACGGCCCGTTCGCGGTCGGTGAGGGGGTTGGCGCCCTCGGCCAGGGCGGCCGCGGCGAGGGTGGGGTCGATGACGCGTTCCCCCCGCAGGACCCTGCGCACCGCGTCGGCCAGCTGTGCTGCCGGCGCGTCCTTGACGAGGAAGGCGTCCGCCCCGGATTCCATGGCGCGGCGCAGGTAGCCGGGCCGGCCGAAGGTGGTGAGGATGACGACTTTGAGCTGCGGCAACTCGCGCCGCAGGAGGCCCGCCACGTCCAGTCCGGTCATGCCGGGCATCTCGATGTCCAGCAGCGCGACGTCGACGGGCGTGCGCCGGGCGGCGTCCAGGACTTCGTCCCCGCGGGCGACCTGGACGACGACTTCGATGTCCTCTTCCAGTCCCAGGAGCGCGGCCAGGGCCTCCCGGACCATCGACTGGTCCTCGGCAAGCAGTACTCGTATCACAGCGACAGCGTAGGGTCCTGCGTGTCCGCCCGGCGTGACAGCGGGACGGATGCCTGCAGGCGGAAGCCGCCGCCGGGGGCGGGGCCGGTGGTGAGGCGGCCGTCGGCGAGGGCGAGCCGTTCGGACAGCCCGGTCAGGCCGTTGCCGTACGTGCCGGCGGGCGCGCCGCTGCCGTTGTCGGTGACGGTCAGGCACATGGTGTCGCCGGCTTCCTCCAGGACGACTTCGCAGCGGCCGGCGCTGCTGTGCCGTACGACGTTGGTGACGGCTTCGCGCAGGGCCCAGGCGAGTGCGCCTTCGGCGTCGGGGGGCAGGTCGGGGTGGCCGCTGCCGGGGGCGCGGGTGAGGTCGGCGGCGATGCCGGCGGCGGCGAGGGCGGTGCGGGCGCCGGCGAGTTCGGCGTCGAGGGTGGGTCGGCGGAAGCCGCTGACGGCCTCCCGGACGTCGACGAGGGCCTGCCGGCTGACGCGTTCGATGTCGGCGACCTGCTGGGCGGCGGCCTCGGGCCGGTCGGGCAGCATGCGCCCGGCCAGTTCGCTCTTGAGGGTGATGAGGGAGAGGGAGTGCCCGAGGAGGTCGTGCAGGTCGCGGGCGAGCCGCAGGCGTTCCTCGTTGGCGGCCAGGTGGGCGACGGTGGCCCGGGCCTCGCGCAGGGCGCGGGTGGTCAGGGCCATCTGGCGCACGCCGACCATGGCGAAGCCGCCGAGGAGCGCCGGGAAGACGAGGGCGACGATGAGTTCACCCCAGGTTCCCGGCGTTCCCTCGGCGGTGGGCGCGCCCATGGCGACGGCCACCAGTACCCCCGTGACCAGTGGAATCGCCGTGCGGGCGAGCTTGGCGGGCAGGACGGCCCCGCAGGCGATGCTCGTGAAGACGAAGAGCACCAGCCACCGGCTGCCCAGCGTCAGCGAGAGCGCCATGCCGTGCGCGAGCAGCACGCACAGCCAGAAGAGGACGACGGGCCGCCGCAGGGCCCGGCCCATGTGCCGGAAGACCAGGACGAGGTAGGCGGCGACGAAGGACAGCAGGCCCACGGCGCCGACGGCCGTGCCGGCGGTGCCGTGGTGGTGGCCGAGCACGTCCTCCGCGGGGGCGGCGAGGTAGGCGAACCAGATGCCGATCCACATCAGCTTGATCACCATCTGGCGCCGGTTCTCCGGTGCCTGCCCGATGGTGTTGTCGTAGGACGGGGTGTCCTGCGTCTCCATCAGGGTCCGCCACGCGGTGCGGAGCCGTTCGGCTGCGGCCACGGCCGTCTCTCCTCGCTCGCCTCGCTCGCCTCGTCCGTTCAGGACTTGTGGGTGTCCTTGCGGTACAGCATCGCGGCCGCACCGGCGAACAGCACGAGGTAGACGGCCAGCAGCGAGACGTCCTTCAGGTGCGGGGCGTCGCCGACCTCGATGGCCTGGCCCAGTGCGGCGTACGCGTGGGTGGGCGTCCACTTGGCGATGCTCTGCAGCCAGTCCGGGAAGGTCGCGGTGGGCATCCACAGGCCGCCCAGGATGGACAGGGCGAAGTAGACGATGAACGTCACGGGGCGGACGGCGTCGCCGGTGACGAGGTAGCCCAGGGCCACGCCGAGCGCGGCGAAGACGATGCTGCCGGCCCAGATGGCGCCCGTGAGGGCGCCCCACTGCCAGGCGTCGAGCCGCACGTGCTTGACGATCGCGGCGACGGCGAAGACGACCACGATGGAGGGCAGGGAGACCACGGCGGCGGAGGCGACCTTGGCGCCCACGTAGCCGCGGCCCGGCAGGGCGGTCAGGCGCAGCTGGCGCACCCAGCCCTTCTCGCGCTCCTTGGCGATGCGCTCGCTGGCGCCCACGAGGACGGCGGTGATGGCGCCGAAGGAGGCCATGGAGACCATCATCAGCAGCGGCAGGGTGAGGTCCGTGCCCTCGACGAGCTGCTTCTCGCTGGCGCCACCGGCGATGACCAGGAAGAGCAGCGCGGGGTAGAGCACGGAGAAGAACATGAACTTCTTGTTGCGCAGGGTGCGCGTGATTTCGAGCTTGATGAGAGTCTTCATCGGGCCGCCTCCTCGGCGGTCGCGGCGTCGTTGATGGCGAGGAAGGCCTGCTCCAGGCCGAGGCCCGCGACCTCGAGGTTGCGCGGGTAGAGACCGAGCCCGTACAGGGCGTGGACGGTGGCGTCGGCGTCCTGGGACTGGATGCGCACGGTGCGCCCGTTGACCTCCAGGGAGCTGACGAACGGCAGCTCGCGCAGCGCGCCCTCGCCGATCGGCCGGTCGAGGTCGAAGACGATCCGGCGGCCGCCGGCCCGCGCCTTGATCTCGGCGGCGGAGCCGTCCGCGAGGACGCGGCCCTGGCGCAGCACGACCACGCGGTCGGCGATCGCGTCGGCCTCTTCGAGGTAGTGGGTGGCGAACAGGACCGTACGCCCCAGGCGCGTCTGCTCGCGCATGACGCTCCAGAACGCCTGGCGGGCCGAGACGTCCATGCCCGTGGTCGGCTCGTCCAGGATGATCAGGTCGTTGGCGCCGGCCGTCGCCATCGCGAAGCGCACGCGCTGCTCCTGGCCGCCGGAGAGCTTGTTGACCATGCGGTCGGCTATGGAGGTCAGGTCGGCCGCTTCGAGCACCTGCTCCACGGGGAAGGCCTTGGGGTGCAGGTCGCAGGCGAGCTTGACCAGCTCGCGGACCTTGACCTCCTCCATCAGACCACCGGACTGCAGCATCGCGCCGACCCGGCCCTGGGCGATGGCCTGCCCGGGCGTGGTGCCGAAGACCTCCACCCGGCCCGCGTCGGGGTTGCGCAGCCCCAGCAGCAGGTCGAGCGTCGAGGACTTGCCGGCGCCGTTGGGGCCGAGCAGGGCGACGGTCTCACCCGGGTAGAGGTCGAGGTTCAGGTCGGCGACGGCGCGCACAGTGCCGTAGCTCTTGCTCACATTCGAAAAGCTGACCACGGGAGCGCCCGTGCGGCGCCCTTCCCCCGTGTACGTGCCTGCAGTAGTGGTCATGGCAAGAATCATCCCAAGCCGAACACGGCTTCGGGCAGTGTCAGCCGTCGTCAGGCAGGCATGACAGATGTCATGGGTGCCCCCGTGACCCTGCCCGGAACGGCCGAAAACGACCGGTCCCCGCCGCCCAGGTGGCGACGGGGACCGGTCGGGTGCCCTGCGGCATCAGCTCAGCGGGATGACCCCCACGCGGGCCGCGCCCTTGGCGCGCAGCGCCTTGCCGAGCGCACCGGCGACGTCCTGCGGGGTGACGGGCTTCTTGGTGCCGTCGCCGCGCTGGATGAGCACACCGTTGAACTTGGTGCCGTACAGCTCCTTGAGCGCTTCGAGGTCGTAGGTCTCGACGAGCTTGCCGCCCACCTCCCGGACCGAGAGGATCTTCGGCAGGGAGCGCTCCGGACCGAACTGGATGCTGTGCGCGGGGTCCGTCTGCACCGTGACGAGTCCGGACATCGCGGGCACCGCGAACTCCTTCATCATCCGGTCCACCTCGGCATTGCTGACCTTCGGCTGCTGGGCCGAGGTGGTCAGCGTCACCGGCCGGTCCTGCCCGCTCGCCGCACGGTCGCGGTACGCCTTGGCGACGGCCTGCACCGACTTGTCCACGTCCAGGCCCTCGTACGGCTGACCGTAGACCGCCACCGCCTTGCCCGGCTCGAACTTGATCGTGCCGTCCTTCGCCGCACCCGTCTCGCCGGCCAGCGTCTTCAGCGCCGCCGCGACCTTCTCCTCGTCCACGGTCACGGCCGGCTCGGCGGCATGCGTGCTGCCGACCAGCGAACCGAGGACGGTGACCGGGTTGTAGTCCCGGCCGGCCGCCGCGCGCACGGTCTCCTGCGTGTCGATGGCCAGACCCGCCACCGACGGCTTGAGCTCGGCCGACTTGCCGCCGATCGACACCTTCAGCGGCGCCGACGCCCGGCCGCCCAGCGCCGCGTCCAGCTTCTTGACGGCCTCGTCCTTGGACTTGCCGCCGATGTCGACGCCCAGCACGGTCGTGCCGTTGGGCACGTCGGCGTGGTCCAGCAGCAGTCCCGCGCCGTACGCCACGGCGACCAGGCCCACCAGGCCACCGCCGAGGAGCACGAGCTTCGAACGGCCCTTCTTCTTGGGTGCCGGCTTCGCCTTCGCCGCGGCCTTGCCGGCGGCCGGCTTGGCCGCAGCGGGGGCCGGTACGGCGCCCTTGGGCTTGGGCACGGCGACGCGGGGCGCACCGCCGTCCACGGGCCTGCCACCCGGGCCACCCGCCGGCGGCACCGGCGGCACGCCGCTGACCAGCGCCTCGCCCGCGGGGTTCGGCACGGGCGCCGGAGCGGTGGCACCGGCGGGCTTCTGCCCGCCGCCCTTCTTCTTGCCCTTGGGCTTGGCCTGCGCCTGCGTCTGCGCCTGCTGCTGCACGACCGGTACGCCCTCACGCGGCGTGTCCGTCCGCCCGGCCGCGAACGCGGCCCCACCGGCGGGCACCCCACCGATGCTGGGGGCGGGGAACTGCTGCGTGGTCTGAGCACCCGGAGCCGCGGGAGCCTGCGGCTGGGCCGGGGGCCGGGTCTGCGGCTGCTGCGCGGTGTCGCGCACCCATCCCTTGCCACGGTTGGCCTTCTGCCCACCCGCCTGCGCGGGGTCATCGGCCCACCCGGCGGGCGCCTGGCCATTGCCCCACGCGTCGGCACCACTACCGCCACCGGCCGGACCCTGACCCTGGCCGTTCGCCCACGCGTCCGCACCACTGCCGCCACCGGCCGGGCCCTGGCCCATGCCACTGCCGGCCGGACCACCGGCTTGCGCCGGGCCATTGGCCCACGCGTCCGCACCGCTGCCCACACCGGCCGCGGAACCCGCACCGGCCGGGCCCTGGCCACCGGCCCACGCACCGGCGCCACCACCGGCAGGAGCAGCACCACCGGCCTGAGCCCCAGCCGCACCACGAGCCTTGCGACCCGCAGGCTGCTTCTTCCCCGCACCGGCCGGACCCTGACCCTGACCCTGGCCGTTCGCCCACGCGTCCGCACCACTGCCCACACCGGCCGCGGAACCGGCACCGGCCGGGCCCTGACCGCCGGCCCACGCACCGGCGCCACCACCGGCAGGAGCAGCACCACCGGCCTGCGCCCCAGCCGCACCACGAGCCTTACGACCCGCAGACTGCTTCTTCCCGACACCAGCCGGACCCTGACCCTGGCCATTCGCCCACGCGTCCGCGCCGGCGCCGCCGGCCCAGGCGTTGCCGCCCGCGGCCTGGCCCTGGCCCTGGCTCTGGCCCTGGGCGTTCGCCCACGCGTCCGTACCGCTGCCGACGCCGGCGCCCGTGCCGGTCGGCGCGGCGCCGTTCGCCCAGGCGTCCGTACCGGCCGGAGTCCGGCCGGTGTCCCACGCGGCACCGGCACCCGTACCCGTCGACGCGGCGTCAGCCGCCGCGGGCTTGCGGCCCGCAGGCTGCTTCTTGCCCGCACCGGTCGGAGCCTGCGCCGTGTCCGTCCAGGCCGGCGTGCCGGTCGACGGCACGTCACCCTGCCAACCGGCGTCGGCACCGGCACCGGCCTCCGCACCCGTGGGCGTGCCGCTCTGGGGCAGGCGTCCCGCGGGGTCGCGGCGCGGCAGCGGGGGCTGGCGGCGCGGCGCGGACGGGGCGCCCGACGACTTGCGCGGGGCGAACCAGTCACTGGTCTTCTCGCCACCGGCACCGCCGGCACCACCGGCGGCGGGCGTCCCGTCGGATGCGGCCGCGGCCGCTGCGCCGGCCGCGGCGGCGGGGGTCTTCTTCGTCGGCTTGGGCCGCGTCGGCAGTCCCGCCCGGCTGCGCGGCGGCTCGCCGCCGGGCGCCGGGGCGGGCGCGGACGCGGGCGCGGCGGCCGGGTCGGCGGGGGCCGCCTCGTCACCGACGGGCGTGCGCATGACGACGGGAGGGATGGGCCGTGAGCCCGGGATGTTGATGCGGATCCGCGTCGTCAGTGTGGTCTCGGTCTTCGGTTCGCCCTGGGCGGGCGCCGAAGCCGGCGATGCGGGTGCGGCGCCAGTGGCCGCTTCCTCCCCGGTCGGGGTCCCGTACGGCTGGGTGCCCGAGGGGTACGAGGCGCCACCGCGGCCCTTGGGCCCGGAGGACGAACTGTCAGATGCACGGCTCAAAGCAGGATCTCCCGGTTACTCTTTGCCGCCCTCGTTGACCTCGCTCGGGGTCGCCCATTGCCGGAGGCCAGGGGAGGCTCGGCGGCGCGCACCACCATACTGGGCACCGCGTGCCGGTCATTGACGTCCGCTGGCGGACTCCCCCGACCGGCCGGACGGCGGTCGGGGAGAAATCGTCACGTCACTTGCCAAGTCGGGCCGAAGGCCCGTCCGGTTGCGCCGTCTTCGGAACCGTGGCACAGATCACAGCGGCGGTCATTCCGCCGATCAGGTAGCCCCAGGAGCCGATGCCGGCTCCGAAGAGGAAGTCGCCCTCGGGTCTGTTGGCGGCGAGCACCATGACGGCGGCGAGCCAGCCGAGGCCGGCGGCGTAGCCGCCGCCGCGGGCGCCGGTGAGGAGGACGGCGCCCCAGCACACGGCGCCGGTGGCGGCCAGGGCCAGCAGCAATCCGGTGGGGAACCAGCCGCCTTGGACGAGGGCTCCGGCGACGCCGACGGCGAAGCCGAGTACGGCGAGGCCGAGGTAGGCGGCGAGGCGTCCGGGGCCGGGCAGGCGGAGCAGGCCGTCGTTCACTGCGTCACCCCCGCGAAGAGGTCGTTCTCGGGCAGGGGCCCGCCGGGCGTGCCGCGGACGAGGCGGTAGTACTCGGTGGTGAAGAGCGGCTGTCCGAGGCCGTTGGAGAGGGCGAAGAAGTCGCCGTCGACGACGACCTGGGTGGCGTGGGCGCGCATGGCGGCGGCCTTGCGGTCGCCGTGGCGGGTGGTGTCGAGCACGGCGGTGACCTCGTCGTCGGGGACGACGCCGGGTACGTCGGTGGGCGCGGCGACGCCGGTGAAGGCCGGGTGCCGGTCCTCCTGTGCGTGCAGCTGTGCGAAGCCGGCGTCGACGGCGGAGGCCGGTACGCAGTTCCAGTAGATCTTGGCGATCTCGTGGGGGTCGCCGAGGTCGCGCCGGAAGACCGGTTCGGCGGCGAGTTCGGCGGCGCGCATGGCCACCCGGTTGGCCTTGATGTGGTCGGGGTGGCCGTAGCCGCCGTCGGCGTCGTAGGTGACGAGGACCTGGGGGCGTACCTGGCGGATCACCTCCACGAGGGACGTGGCGGCCTCGTCGGTGTCGGCCTGCCAGAAGCTGCGCGGGTCGTCGTTCTGGGGCGCACCGGTCATACCGGAGTCGCGGTAGCGGCCGGGGCCGCCGAGGAGGCGGTGGTCGGTGACGCCGAGCTCCCGCATCGCGGCCGCGAGTTCCTGCGCGCGGTGGGTGCCGAGGGTGTCGTCCCGGTCCGCGGTGAGATGGGCCAGTTCGGGCGGGATGACCTCGCCCTCCTCGCCGAGCGTGCACGTGACGAGCGTGACGTGGGCACCCTCGGCGGCGTACATGGCCATGGTCGCGCCGTTGTTGATCGACTCGTCGTCCGGGTGCGCGTGCACCAGGAGCAGCCGGCGGCCGGGAAGATCCGTCATGGGACCAGCCTACGAGTCGTACGGACCGGGGTCCGACCGCCGGGGCCGCCGGTCAGAACTTGATGTTGCTGACCATCGCGGTCACGCTCGAGGTGAGCTGGTGGATGGTCGGGCCCATGGACGAGCTCGCGAGATAGAAGCCCAGCAGCATGCAGACGACCGCGTGCCCCAGCTTCAGTCCGGACTTCCGGACGAGCAGGAAGACGATGATCGCCAGCAGCACCACCGCCGAAATCGAGAGCGCCACAGCGGCTCACCTCCAGGGACGCGCGGTCGGGACGGTTCGGCAACGAGTACAGCGGAACAGCGAACAGCACACAGCGAACTACGCGGGCGGCACGGCAAAAGACATACGAATGCCCGGGGGCACCCGGACACCCACAACCGTGCCCACTATGCGCGAGCGATCATAACTTTCCGTGTGTGCGCATGACTCGGAGCACGGGAGCAAACACGGGGCGCACGGCGAGTTCTCGCCGACCTGGGTGAACCGGATGGTAGGGGACGTAGGCTCGCGCGCATGACCGCACAGCACCGCGAACCGGCCTCCTTCCCCCGTCAGTACGCCCGCACCCAGCGGTTCTCGCTGGGCGCGCCGCGGGCCTTCACCGTCTCCCCGGACGGCGCGCGTGTCGCGTTCCTGCGCTCGCGCGCCGGCACCGACCGGGCCAACGTCCTGTGGGTGCTCGACCTGGACGAGGGCCGGGAGTACCCGGCCGCCGACCCGCACGTGCTCCTGGGCGGTTCCGAGGAGGAGCTGTCGGCCGAGGAGCGGGCCCGCCGCGAGCGGGTCCGGGAGGGCTCGGCGGGCGTCGTGGGATACGCGACGGACGCCACGGCGGAGTTGGCGGCCTTCGCGCTGTCCGGCCGGCTGTTCGTGGCCGAGCTGCGCAGCGGCACGGCCCGCGAACTGCCCGTGCCGGGCCCGGTCATCGACCCGCGCCCCTCTCCCGACGGCCGCCACGTGGCGTACGTGGCGGGCGGTGCCCTGCGGGTGGTGGACGCCGAGGGCGGCGGCGACCGGGCGCTGGCCGAGCCGGAGGCGGCGACGGTCACCTGGGGCCTGGCGGAGTTCATCGCCGCGGAGGAGATGAGCCGGATGCGCGGCTTCTGGTGGGCGCCGGACAGCAGCGCGCTGCTGGCGGCCCGCGCGGACGACGCGCCCGTCGGGCGCTGGTGGATCGCCGACCCGGCCAACCCCGGCAGCGCCCCGGCCGAGGTGGCCTACCCGGCGGCCGGGACGCCCAACGCGACGGTGTCGCTGGCCGTGCTGGGCCTGGACGGCTCGCGCACCGACGTCGAGTGGGACCGCGAGCGCTACCCCTACCTCGCGCGCGTCCACTGGTCGGACGGCGGCCGCCCGCTGCTGCTCGTACAGACGCGCGACCAGCGCGCACAGGCGTACCTCACCCTGGATCCGGCCACTGGTGCCACGGATGTGCTGCTGACGGAAGAGGATCCGAAGTGGCTTGAACTGTTCGACGGTGTGCCCGCATGGACACCGGACGGACGACTCGTGCGCATCGCCGATCGCGACGGCGCCCGCGTCCTGCTCGTCGGCGACCGGGCCCTGACCGGTCCCGAGCTGCACGTCCAGGCCGTTCTCGACATCGCGGACGAGGACGTGCTCGTCGCCGCCTCCGCCGGGCCCGCCGCCGGCGAGAACGACGCCGCGACCGGCGAGTCCCACGTCTACCGCGTCGCCGACGGCCTCGTGGAGCGGCTCACGGACGGCGGCCGCAACTCCGCCGTCCGCAGCGGGGACGTCACCGTCCTGGTCTCCGCCTCCCTCGGCGAACCGGGCGCCGCGGTGCGGGTGCTGCGCGACGGCAAGCAGGTCGCCACCGTCGTCTCCCACGCCGAGACCCCCGTCCTGACCGCCCGGCCGCGCCTGACCCGCGCCGGCGCCCGCCGCATCCCCGCGGCCGTGCTCCTGCCGACCGGCTACCGCGAGGCCGACGGCCCGCTGCCGGTGCTCATGGACCCCTACGGCGGCCCCCACGGCCCGCGCGTGGTCGCCGCCCACAACGCGCACCTGACCTCCCAGTGGTTCGCCGACCAGGGCTTCGCGGTGATCGTCGCCGACGGCCGGGGCACCCCGCACACCTCGCCGGAGTGGGAGAAGTCGATCCACGAGGACTTCGCCGGCGCCACCCTCGACGACCAGGTCGAGGCCCTGCAGGCGCTGGCCGGGCAGTACCCGCTCGACCTCGGCCGGGTCGGCATCCGCGGCTGGTCCTACGGCGGCTACCTCGCGGCCCTCGCCGTCCTGCGCCGCCCCGACGTCTTCCACGCGGCGGTGGCGGGGGCGCCGGTCACCGACTGGCGGCTGTACGACACGCACTACACCGAGCGCTACCTGGGGCAGCCGCAGGAGCGCCCGGAGGTCTACGCCCGAAACTCCCTCGTCACGGACGCCGGCCTGTCGGCCCCCATCGCCCCCGCCCGGCCGCTGATGATCATCCACGGCCTGGCGGACGACAACGTGGTGGCGGCCCACACCCTGCGCCTGTCCTCGGCCCTCCTGGCCGCGGGCCACCCCCACGAGGTCCTCCCCCTGTCCGGCGTCACCCACATGACCCCGCAGGAACAGGTGGCGGAGAACCTTCTGCTCCTGCAGGTCGACTTCCTGCGGCGTTCGCTGCCGCCGGCGGGGAAGTAGTCGCAGGGGGCGGAGGCAGGACCCCCTGCCCCCGCCCCCTTGACTGCAGCATTCATCCGTTGCCACAGTCCGCAGCAACAACACGCATCCGCGGGGGACTTGGCGATGGACAACGCGCTCGTCGGCCGCTCACCCGGCCAGCTCATGTGGCGCCGTTTCAAGCGCGACCGCTCCGGCGTGGTCTCCGCCTACGTCGTCGCCGTCTTCTTCCTCGTCGCCCTCGCCGCGCCCCTGATCTCCGCCCTGTACGGCAAGGACCCCACCACCACCTACGGCCTGAACGACCCCGGTCTGCTCAACCAGTACGGCTATCCCGTCCGCCCCAACGGCGGCATCTCGTCCGACTTCTGGTTCGGCATCGAGCCGACGCTGGGCCGGGACGTGCTCACCCAGCTCGCCTACGGCATCCGCACCTCCCTGCTGATCGCGACCGCCGCGACGGTGCTGTGTGTCCTGACGGGCGTCCTCGTCGGGGTGACCGCCGGCTACGCAGGCGGTCGGACGGACTACTTCCTGGGTCGTTTCATCGATCTGCTGCTCGCCTTCCCGGCGCAGTTGTCGTTCATCGCCTTCACCCCGGTCGTGTACGCGCTCTTCGTGAGCCCGGAGAAGGAGACGCCGACCTCCCTGCGCGTCGTCACCCTGATCCTCGTGCTGTGGGTGCTGGGCTGGATGGGGCTGGCGCGGTTGCTGCGCGGGCAGGTGCTCAGCCTGCGGGAGCGGGAGTTCGTCGAGGCGGCGCGCGTGACCGGGGCCTCGCCGTGGCGGATCATCTCCCGGGAGCTGCTGCCCAACCTGTGGACGCCGATCCTCGTCCAGACGACGCTGATGCTGCCTTCGATGGTGACCGTAGAGGCTGGTCTGTCCTTCATCGGCGTCGGGATCCTGGAGCCCACCCCGGACTGGGGCCGCATGTTCGCCAATGGCGCCCGCTACTACGAGAGCGACATCACCTACATCTTCTTCCCCGGGCTGGCGATGATCGCGTTCGTCGTCGCCTTCAACCTGCTCGGGGACTCGGTGCGGGACGCCTTCGACCCAAGGACGAGACGATGACGACCGACAGGCAGGTGCTTCGACCATGACGCCCATTCGCCCGTGCCACCGTCCGGCTCCGCCGAGAGCGCGCATCGCCGCTTTCCTGGCCACGGGGGCCCTGGTGCTCACCGCGTGCAGCAGCGGAGGGGGTGGCGGCGGGCAGGGCGGCGAGAGCCAGCAGGCGGGCGAGGACAAGACGGTCTCGGGCAACTACTCGATCGGGACCCAGGCCGACTCCACCGGCCCCGCGCCCGAGGTGCCGGGCGCGAAGAAGGGCGGGACGGTCGCCGTCCTGCAGCGAGACGCCTTCAACCACTTGGACCCCGGTCAGATTTATTACGCGGACACCCTGACCAACCAGATGCTCTACAACCGCACCCTCACCTCGTACAAGATCGACGACAAGGGCCGGGTGAAGATCGTCGGCGATCTGGCCACCGACGCGGGCACGGCGTCCGACGGCGGGAAGACGTGGCGGTTCACCCTCAAGGACGGGCTGAAGTTCGAGGACGGCTCGCCCATCACCTCGCAGGACGTCCGCTGGGGCATCGAGCGCCTGTACGCCTCCTTCGAGACCGACGGCCCCCTGTACATCCCGCAGTGGCTCTCCGGCGAGGCCAACGACTTCCGCAAGGCGCTGCCCGACGGCCCGTACAACGGGCAGCACCTGCCGGCGTCCGTCCTGGACACCCCCGACGACAAGACCGTCGTCTTCCACTTCCGCCAGCCGCACGCGGACACCCCGTACGCCACCGCGATGCCCAACATGGGGCCGGTGAAGGCGGCGAAGGACACCAAGCAGAAGTACGACAACGCGCCCTTCTCCAGCGGCCCGTACAAGGTCGGCGACTACAAGGTGGGCAAGTCGCTCACCCTCGTCCGCAACGAGAACTGGGATCCGAAGACGGACCCGGTGCGCCACCAGTACGCCGACCGGTTCGAGATCAGCTTCGGCCACCAGTACGCGGACTCCACCCGCCGCTTCCTCGCCGACCAGGGCGGCGACAAGAACGCGCTGTCCTTCACCAACGCCGTGGCACCCGAGATGACCGAGAAGGTCCTCGCCCAGGCCGACACCAAGGCCCGGCGCCTGCTGGAGATCCAGCCCTACGTCGACTACATGGCCTTCAACACCAGCCGCCTCACCGACGTCCGCGTCCGCAAGGCGCTCGCGTACGCCATGCCCAACGGCCAGATCCTGCAGCAGAACGGCGGCTCCACGGCCGGCGTCGTCGCCACCAACTACCTCTCCCCCGCCATGGACGGCTACCGGCCCACCGACCCCTTCGGCAAGAAGGCCAAGCCCGCCGGCGACCCGGAGAAGGCCAAGGAACTGCTCAAGGAGGCCGGCAAGCTGGGCCAGGAGATCGTCTACGCCTACGCCAACACCGACGTGCAGCAGAAGGTCTCCGTCGTGGTCACCCAGGCCCTGGAGCGGGCCGGCTTCAAGGTGCAGAAGAAGGAGGTGGACGCGAACATCTGGCGCACGGCCATCGCCGAGGTGAAGAACAAGTTCGACATCTACCGCTACTCGTGGGGCGCCGACTGGCCCATCAGCTCCACCGTCGTACCGCCGCTCTTCGACGGCCGGCAGATCGCCGACGGTTCACAGAACTACGTCCACCTCGACAACCCCAAGGTCAACGCGGAGGACGACCGCATCTCCGCCATCCCGGACGTGAAGATGGCCGCCCCCGAGTGGCAGAAGCTCGCCGACCGCATCCTCACCGAGGACGTCGCCGGCGTGCCCACCTTCTACAACCGGCAGTTCTCCCTGTGGGGCTCGAACCTCGGCGGCGTGAAGTACCACCCGGTGTACGGAACCGTGGACCCGACCGCGGTCTTCGTGAAGTAGTCGGCGGGCAGGGGGACCGACCGTGCTGAGATTCCTGGCCCGCCGCATCCTGGGGGCCGCCGTCATCACCGTGCTCATCAGCGCGATCACCTTCTTCCTCTTCTTCGCGCTGCCCTCCGAGCCCGCCCTGATGTCCTGCGGCAAGAACTGCACCCCCGACGCGCTGGCCGTCATCAACAAGAACCTGGGCCTCGACCGGCCGGTGCCCGTCCAGTACTGGCACTACATGGCCGGCATCTTCGCCGGCCGCGACTTCTCCGTCGGCCACTGCCCGGCCCCCTGCTTCGGCTACTCCTTCTCCAACCAGCAACCCGTCTGGGACACCATCGTCGACCGCTTCCCGACCACGCTGTCCATCACCCTCGGCGGTGCCGTCGTCTTCCTCACCGTCGGCGTCGGCATCGGCATGCTCGCCGCAGCCTTCCGGGGCACGTGGATCGACAAGTTCTTCAGCTCCCTGTCGCTCCTCGGCAACGCCCTGCAGATCTACTTCGTCGGCGTCATCGCCCTCGCCGTCCTCGTCAGCGGCCTGCACTGGATGGACAACCCCGCCTACCACCCCATCACCGAGGACCCGGTGAAGTGGTTCACCGGCATGCTCATCCCCTGGCTGGTGCTCTCCATCATCTTCATCGCCAACTACAGCCGGATGACCCGCTCCCAGATGATCGAGCAACTCGCCGAGGACCACGTCCGCACCGCCCGCGCCAAGGGCCTCTCCCGCCGCACCGTCTTCTTCCGCTACGCCTGGCGTGGCGCCCTCGCCCCCATCGTCACCATCTTCGGCATCGACCTCGGCTCCCTCTTCGGCGGCGCCATCATCACCGAAACCACCTTCAGCCTCCACGGCCTGGGCCGCCTCGCGGTCTCCTCCGTCAGCGAGACGGACCTGCCGACGCTGATGGCGGTGATGCTGGTGGGCTGCACGGCGATCGTGATCGCCAACATCGTCGTGGACGCGGCATACGCCCTCATCGACCCGAGGGTGAGGCTGGCATGAGCAACCCCCACGCCCGCGGCGGGCTTTCAGCCCGTCCGGCGTTTGAGGACACCGGGCGAAGCCCGGTCCGGGGGTGCGAGGGGGCGCAGCCCCGCTCGGAAACGGTGAAAGGGCGGGACCGGGGCTCGGCCCGCCGCAGGCGCACCACCCGCACCCCGACCCGCCGGGAGCCACCCGTGACAGCCCCAGCCCCCTTCCTCTCCATCCGCGACCTGCACGTCCACTTCGCCACCGAGGACGGCACCGTCAAGGCCGTCGACGGCCTGGACCTCTCCCTCCCCCGCGGCCGCACCCTCGGCATCGTCGGCGAGTCCGGTTCCGGCAAGTCCGTCACCAGCCTCGCCGTGCTCGGCCTGCACGATCCGCGGACGACGACGACCCGCGGTGAGATCGTTCTCGACGGTGAGGACATCACCACCGCCCCCGAGTCCGTCCTCGAAAAGCTGCGCGGCAACAAGATGGCGATGATCTTCCAGGATTCGCTGACCGCCCTCTCCCCGTACTACTCCGTCGGCCGTCAGATCGCGGAGCCGTTCCGCAAGCACACCGGCGCCTCGCGCCGTGACGCCCGCCTCCGGGCGATCGAGATGCTGCACCGCGTCGGCATCCCGAATCCGGCCCTGCGCGTGGACGACTATCCGCACCAGTTCTCCGGCGGCATGCGGCAGCGCGCGATGATCGCGATGGCGCTGGTCTGCGATCCGGAGCTGCTGATCGCCGACGAGCCGACGACGGCCCTGGACGTGACCGTGCAGGCGCAGATCCTGGATCTGCTGAAGGATCTGCAGCAGCAGACGGGTTCGGCGATCGTCCTGATCACGCACGACCTGGGCGTGGTCTCGCACACCGTCGACGAGGTGCTGGTGATGTACGCGGGCCGGGCCGTCGAGCGCGGCACCGTCCGCGAGGTGCTGCGCGAGCCGCACCACCCGTACACGTGGGGCCTGCTGGGCTCGATGCCGCGCCTGACCTCCGACGTGGACCGGCCGCTGACGCCCATTCCCGGTGCCCCGCCGAGCCTGCTGGCCCCTCCGCCGGGCTGTCCGTTCCATCCGCGGTGCGCGTACCCGGCCGAGGTGGGCGGCGACCGCTGCCGTACGCAGCGCCCGGACCTGCCGCCCGGAACGGGTCACGGCGCGGCCTGCCACCTGCGGGAGACCGGGGAGGCAGGCGCATGACCGACGACGTCCTCGTCGCCGAGGGCCTGACCAAGCACTTCCCCCTCATGGCCGGCTTCCCCTTCAAGCGCAGGATCGGCGCGGTCCAGGCCGTCGACGGCATCGACCTGGCCGTCCGGTCCGGGGAGAGCTTCGGCCTGGTCGGCGAGTCGGGCTGCGGGAAGTCGACGACAGGCCGGCTGCTGACGCGCCTGCTGGAGCCGACGGCCGGCCGGATCCGCTACCGCGGCGAGGACATCACGCACGCGGGCCGCAAGGAGCTGGCTCCGATCCGCTCCGAGATCCAGATGATCTTCCAGGACCCGTACGCGTCCCTCAACCCGCGGCAGACCGTGGGCCGTATCGTCTCCGGACCGATGGAGATCAACGGCATCACGCCGCCCGGCGGGCGGGAGGCCCGCGTCCGGGAGCTGCTGGAGGTGGTCGGCCTCAACCCCGAGCACTACAACCGCTTCCCGCACGAGTTCTCCGGCGGCCAGCGCCAGCGCATCGGCATCGCGCGCGCCCTGGCACTGGAGCCGAAGGTGATCGTGGCGGACGAACCGGTCTCCGCCCTGGACGTCTCCATCCAGGCCCAGGTCGTCAACCTCCTGCGCACCCTGCAGGGCGAGCTCGGCATCGCCTTCGTCTTCATCGCCCACGACCTCGCCGTCGTACGGCACTTCTCCCAGCGGGTCGCCGTGATGTACCTCGGCAAGATCGTGGAGGTGGGCGGCCGGGACGACATCTACCGCCACCCCCGTCACCCCTACACCCACGCCCTGCTGTCGGCGGTGCCGGAACCGCTGGAGGCCGCCGACGCCCCGCCCGAGGGAGCGGTGCGCGAGCGCATCCGGCTGGCCGGCGACGTACCGTCCCCGGTGAGCCCGCCCTCCGGTTGCCGCTTCCGCACCCGCTGCTGGAAGGCCGCGGACCGCTGCGCGACGGAGGAGCCCCCGCTGGTACGGGCGGCGGGCAGCGCCGAAGGCCACCTGTCCGCCTGCCACTTCCCGGAGCCGCCGACCATCGCGCGGGACACGGAGGTCGTCCTCGACCCGGCGCTGCGTACCTGACATTTGTCCTGTCGCACCGGTGACGCGCGCATCTGCCGCGCGGGGCGGCTTGCCGGAAGGATCGTGGGTGTTGAAGGAAGACGCCACGACACCCCGGGGGACCCGAAATGACCACCGCCACGGCCACCGAGACCACGACCACGGCCCCTGCGACGGCTCCGGACCTGACGTCCGTCAAGCCCCTCCCGGCCTGGTTCTTCGCCTTCGAGGGCTCGATGGGCGCGGCGTACGACCTGTGCAAGGCGTGGGAGAACGCCTGGATGATCCTGGCGGCCATGGGCCTGGTGAACCTCGTGGTGGGCCTGACCGTGCTGCGCGGCAGGACGAAGCTGGTCAAGGCCATGCTCAAGAACTCCCGCACCCGCTGGATCACCGCCGGCCTGATCGCCCTGCGCGTGTGCCTGCACGGCGCGCTGGCCCTCGCCGGGGCCGAGATCACCTCGACCGCGGGCCACCTGGCGCTGGCCGTGGTGATGGCGGCGACGGGAACGGCGCTGCTGTGGTTCGACCAGCGCGTCACCTTCCGCACCCTGGGCCTGCCGACGGCACGGCACTGAGCAAGTGGCCCACGAAAACCCCCCGGAATTGCACCCCTCACGGGGGCTCCCTGCTGCCTAGGGTCGATGACATGAACAGCACGCACCCCACCGCCGCCCTCGTCGTCCGCGCCGCCGAGGCCGAGACCGTCAGCGATCCGAGCAGCACCATGACGCTCCTCGCGGACTCCGACACCACCGGCGGTCTGGTGACCACCTACCGCTCGCGCTTCACGAAGGGCGCGGTGGGCGCCCCGGCCCACTTCCACACCCGCGCGAGCGAGCTCTTCCACGTCCTCGACGGCGCCCTGGAGGTCCTGCTGGGCGAGGAGATCACCACGCTGACCGCGGGCGACTTCCTCCTCGTCCCGCCGCACACGACGCACGCCTTCCGCGCCGCCCCTGGCCACGACGCCGACGTCCTGTGCACCTTCACGCCCGGCCTGGGCCGCTTCGACTACTTCCGCCTCCTGAACCGCGTCCTGCGCGGAGAGGCGAGCCCCCAGGAGATCAAGGACTCCTCCGAGCGCTTCGACAACCACTACGTCGACAGCCCGGCATGGCGCGCGGCACTGGAGACCCGCGGCTAGCCCTCGGCGACGAGCAGGGCCAGCAGTCCGGGGAAGCGCTGCTCGATGTCGGCCCGGCGCAGGGTGGCCATCCGGCTGTTGCCCCGGTCGACCTGCCGGACCAGCCCGGCCTCGCGCAGCACGCGGAAGTGATGGGTGACGGTCGCCTTGCTGACCGGCAGCGCGAAGGAACTGCAGGTGCGCGCCTCGCCGTCGGGCCCGGCCGCCAGCTCCGCAACGACGCGCCGCCGCAACGGGTCGGCGAGCGCCGCCAGGACGGCACCCAGCTCCATCTCCGCCACGTCGGGGTGCCCTTCCTCGTCGGGCATCACCATCACCTCCCAGGTACGAGTTGCATCGTACCTCGCCGGCCACTACCGTCCGCGAGGTACGAAAGAAACCGTACCTACCGCCTTGGAGCCCCCATGCCCCAGCCCTTCACCCTCGTCGGCACGGCCCACCCCAAGCCCGAGCGCGTGGACGAACTCCGCGAACTCCTGCTCTCCTTCGTCGAACCGACCCGCCAGGAGCCCGGCTGCCTGGAGTACCACTTCCACGAGGACAGCAACACGCCGGGCGTCTTCGTCTTCTACGAGGCCTGGCGCACCAAGGAGGACCTCGACGCCCACCTGGCCCTCCCCCACCTCCAGGACTTCTGGGAGCGCCGCATGGACTACCTGGAACGCGACCTGGAGATCCGCTACCTGACGATGCACAGCCCGTACGAGGACCGCACCGCCCGCTAGGACCGGAAGCCCGCTATCCCGTAGCCCGGGCGGCTCGCCGCGTGGCGCATCCAGCCGATGCAGTCCATCACCGCCTCCACCACCTCCGGTTCCAGCGGCGGGGCGTGGCCCGTGCGCTTGGTCTCCTCGAACTGTTCCAGCGCCTGAGCGCACTGTTCCGGGGTCCATTCGCCGTACCCCGGGGTGTAGGTCCACGGCAGGGGGTCGGGGAGGGAGCCGAGGTCGAAGGAGACCACGGAGACCGCGGTGATGCCGAGTGCCGTCAGGCCCTGGTCGACGACCGAGAGCCAGTCGCCGCGGAAGGGGCAGAAGTTGGAGTTGTCGAGGAAGTGGCCCGTCAGCTCGCACAGCCGCTTGTACGCGTAGGCGTACTGGAAGCCGTGGTTCTTGTTCTCGCTGAAGGGGCCTCCGTGCACCACGGCGTGCAGGGCTTCGTACGCCGTGGGGGCGCCCTGCGCTATCTCGCTGTCGAAGTAGCGGTCGTCGGCGGCCAGGTGGTCGCCGAATTCGGTGCGGATGACGTCGAGGAGCCGGTCGTCGCCCGAGCCGATGAAAGCTCGCGTCTTCGTCAGGTCGAGCAGGTACACGCTCAGTGCGGAACTCATGCGGTGAACCTAGCGGCGACCACTGACAGTCCTCCGCCCCCGCCCTACTGCCCCAGTGCCGCCCACGCCACCGCCGGGTAGAGCGCCGTGAAGGCCCAGACGAAGCAGTTGAGGCCCATGACCGCCGCGCACGCGACGTGGAAGAGGGCGCCGGCGGCGAGAGCGAGCGGGACCAGGGGTGCCGGGGCGAGGAGGACGAGGGGGAAGAGGGTTTCCGCGGCGCTCAGCCCGCGCGACAGCCACGTGGTCGTCGTCGGGTGGGCCGTCAGCCAGGTCGCCACGCCGGGGTGGCCGTAGCAGCGGGTGCTCAGGATGCCGGTCAGGGCGGTGCCGTCCTGCCAGGGGCGGGAGGTGACCTTGTAGATGCCGGAGGCGAAGTAGGCGAGGCACGCCTGCAGGGCCAGGAACCACAGGCCCAGGCGCTCGACGGCGGCCGTGGGGTGGAGGGCGACGAGCAGCAGGGTGGCGAAGATGATCCTCAGTACTTGGTCGGAGCCCTCGCCGCCGCCGGCGCCGCGCAGGCCGAGGGCGGCGCCGGAGGCGACGACGACGGTCAGCAGGGCCACGTGCAGGGGCCGGGGGGTGGTGCCGGGGACGAGAAGGCAGGCCCCGGCGGCGGCGCGGGCGGCGACGAGCCACAGGACGGCGGGGTAGGCGACGACGGGGTGGAGGGCGGCGCCGGTGAGCCCGAAGGCGTACCGCGGGTGGCGCAGGCGCAGGACGGGCCAGCTGGCGAGGGAGGAGTCGGCGAGTTCGCGCGGGCGCGCGAGCCGTTCGAGGGAGCCCAGCAGCACGCCGGCCGCGGCGACGGCCTCGACCAGGCGCAGGGCGGTGTGCGGGGGCATGCCGGTCATGGGGGGCCGAGCCGGTGGGGGCGGGAGACGAACACGGCCTGCGGGGGTTCGCCCCCGCGGTAGCCCGCCGACCGGGCGATCATGAACTGCACCTGCCCGCCGTCGCCGGCGGCGTGGCCGGCGTGGCCGAGCAGCAGCAGGTAGGGGACGGACAGCGGGGTGGCCGGGTCCTCGCACCGGGCGTCGGCCCGGCACAGCCGCATGGCGAGGTCGAAGAGCTGCTTGCGCCGGCGGCGGTCGGGGTTCCAGAGCAGGTGCCACCAGCGCCGGGGCCGGGGTGGTGCGAGTTCGCGCCACGGCCCGAAGGACGGCGGCCCGTCCGGGCCCGTACGGACCAGCAGGTGGTAGTCGTACGTGCCGGGCCGTGGCGCGAAGAAGTGGTAGCGGGGGACGAAGCCGAGCGGGTCGTAGCGCTGCTGCCACTGTTTCAGCCGCGGGAGCAGCGGCCCGAGCTGGGCCGCGGCGGACAGCAGCAGCCACGCGGCGAGGGCCGCGGCACACGTGTACGCGTACGGGTCCATGCGCACCGCCCCCGTCCGCCCCGCCGCCGTCTCAGTCCAGGGTCCGCAGGGCCTCGCGGCGGGTGCGCAGCAGTTCGCCGGCGCTGGCGTTGGGCCCGAGGCCGGCGCCGACGACGATGCGCTCCATGAACGCGGCGGCTCCCATGGCGGTGTCGAGGGTGATGTCGTCGTCGCCGATGGCGTCCACGTCGTCGACGTCGGCCCGGCGTCCGGCCGGCACCACGGGCTGCGGGGCGGAGTGGGCGGGGTGGGCGGTGCCCATGAACCCCGCCACGTCCATGACCTCGTCCTGTGCCTCGTCGCGCATGTCGGTCGTCCTTTCCTCGCTGATCCCGGCGATTCCTGACAAACAGCACAGTAGCCACAACTCACACATATGGACTGTTCTGCCACTCGCCCCCGCTCCCGCATATGGGCGGTTTCTGCTCCCGGCCGTCCCCGGCGCACCGTCCCAGGGCATCGCATGAGGTGTTATGAGGACAAACCCCCCGAGGAGGTCCCCCGAGGAGGCACTTCCATGCGCGCACCCACCCGGGTCAGGGTCGTACTGGCCCTGGCCGCCGTCGCCGGCATCGCCGCGGCGGCGGGCGGGTGCGGTGGCGGCGGGGGCGCGAGCGGCGCCGGGGTCGTACGGGCCTCCTGGGGCGACCCGCAGAGCCCGCTGGAACCGGCCAACACCAACGAGGTGCAGGGCGGCAAGGTGCTCGCCATGATCTTCCGCGGCCTCAAGCAGTACGACCCGCACACCGGCGAGGCCAAGGACATGCTGGCCGAGAAGATCGACAGCGCCGACCAGCAGCACTTCACCGTCACCGTCAAGGACGGCTGGAGCTTCAGCAACGGCGAGAAGGTCACGGCACGGTCGTTCGTCGACGCCTGGAACTACGCCGCCCTCGTCACCAACAAGCAGAAGAACGCCTCCTTCTTCCAGGACGTCGAGGGCTACGACAAGGTCCATCCGGCCTCCGGCTCCCCCACCGCGAGGACGCTCTCCGGGCTGGTGCTCAAGGACGAGCGCACCTTCACCGTCGCCCTGCGCACCAAGTTCTCCACCTGGCCCGACACCCTGGGCTACGCCGCGTACGCCCCGCTGCCGCGGGCGTTCTTCGACGACCACGCCCGCTGGCTGAAGCGGCCGGTGGGCAACGGCCCGTACCTGGTGGACTCCTACACCCGCGGCTCGCAGATGCGCCTCAGCCGCTGGGAGGGCTATCCGGGCGAGGACCGCGCCCGCAACGCGGGCGTCGAGCTGCGCGTGTACACCGACAGCAACACCGCCTACACCGACCTGCAGGCCGGCAACCTCGACGTCGTCGACGACATCCCCAGCACACAGCTGAAGAACGTCAAGAGCGACCTCGACGACCGCTACATCAACCAGCCCGCCGGCATCATCCAGACGCTCGTCTTCCCGATGTACGATCCCGCCTGGTCCGCGCCCGGCAAGGAGAAGGTCCGGCGCGGCATCTCCATGGCCATCGACCGGGACCGGATCACCGAGCAGATCTACCGCAGGACGCGCACCCCCGCCTCCGACTGGACCTCGCCGGTGCTGGGCGACAAGGGCGGCTACCAGGCCGGCCTGTGCGGCGACGCCTGCACCTACGACCCCGGGCAGGCCAGGCGGCTGATCGAGGAGGGCGGCGGGCTGCCGGGCGGCAGGGTGACGATCACCTCCAACGTCGACACCGGTTCGCACCGCGTGTGGATGGACGCCGTCTGCAACAGCATCAACAACGCCCTCGGCAACAACGGGGCGTGCACCGTCAATCCGGTCGGCACCTTCGCCGACTTCCGCAACCAGGTCTCCGACCAGCGCATCACCGGGATGTTCCGCTCCGGCTGGCAGATGGACTACCCGCTGGCCCAGAACTTCCTGCAGCCCCTCTACTACACGGGCGCCTCGTCCAACTACGGCAAGTTCTCCAACCAGGACTTCGACCGGCTGGTCGACGAGGCGAACGCCGAGTCCGACACGGCCAAGGCGGTGGCGAGGTTCCGCTCCGCCGAGCACGTCCTCGCCGACCTGATGCCCGCCATCCCGCTGTGGTACCAGAACGGCAGCGCCGGCTACTCCACCGCCGTCTCCGACGTCGAGCTCAACCCCTTCAGCGTGCCCGTCTACGAGCGCATCACCGTCAAGTAACCGTCAACCGACCGTCGTCGAGTAGCCGCGAGGAGCCCTGATGGGACGGTACGTGATCCGGCGGCTGCTGCAGATGATCCCCGTGTTCGTCGGCAGCACCTTCCTGATCTTCCTCCTCGTCTACGCCCTCGGCGACCCCGTCGCCGCGCTGTTCGGCGACAAGGCCCCCGACCCGGCGACCGCCGCCCGCATCCGCGCCGAGCTCTACCTCGACCAGCCCCTGTGGAAGCAGTACGTGCACTACATGGGCCAGATCCTCACCGGCGACTTCGGCACCGCCTTCAACGGCCAGCCGGTCACCGAGCTGATGGGCACCGCCTTCCCCGTGACCGTACGCCTGACGCTCGTCGCCATCGCCTTCGAGGTCGTCATCGGCATCACCCTCGGCCTGTTCAGCGGCCTGCGGCGCGGGCGCGGGACGGACACCACCGTCCTGCTGCTGACCCTGGTCGTGGTCTCCGTCCCCACCTTCGTCAGCGGCTACGTGCTGCAGTTCCTCTTCGGCGTGAAGTGGGCCGTGGCCTCCCCCTCCGTCTCCCCCGAGGCCCCGCTGGACGAACTGCTGCTGCCCGGCGTCGTCCTCGCCCTCACCTCGCTGGCGTACGTCACCCGCCTGACCCGCACCTCGATCACCGAGAACGCCCGCGCCGACTACCTGCGCACGGCCGTCGCCAAGGGCCTGCCCCGGCACCGGGTCGTCACCCGGCACCTGCTGCGCAACTCCCTCATCCCCGTGGTCACCTTCATCGGCACCGACATCGGCGCCCTGATGGGCGGGGCCATCGTCACCGAGCGGATCTTCAACATCCACGGCGTGGGCTTCCAGCTCTACCAGGGCATCCTGCGCCAGAACTCGCCCACCGTCGTCGGCTTCGTGACCATCCTCGTCATCGTCTTCCTGGTGGCCAACCTGGTCGTCGACCTCCTGTACGCCGTGCTCGACCCGAGGATCCGCTATGCCTGAGCCCGACGACCCACCGGTGCGGCACGAGGCCAAGGACACCATCACCCCGGGCGGCGGCGGGGCCATGTCGCTGGCCACCAGCGACGCCGAGACCCTCGAACGCGGCCCGCTGCCCGGCGTCCCCGCCGGCGTGCCCGGCGTCCCGTCCGGCGCCAAGGCCCGCAGCCTGTGGTCCGACGCCTGGCACGACCTGCGGCGCAACCCCGTCTTCGTCGCCTCCGCCCTCGTCATCGTCTTCCTCGTGCTCATCGCCGTGTGGCCCTCGCTCGTCGCCTCCGGCAACCCGCTGACCTGCGACCTGGCCAAGGCGCAGGACGGGCCGCAGTCCGGCCACCCCTTCGGCTTCGACGCGCAGGGCTGCGACGTCTTCACCCGTACGGTCTACGGGGCGCGGGCCTCCATCACCGTCGGGGTGTGCGCCACCACCGGGTCCGCCCTGCTGGGCAGCCTGCTCGGCGGGCTCGCCGGGTACTACGGGGGCTGGTGGGACGCGCTGCTGTCCCGGCTGGCCGACGTCTTCTTCGGCATCCCCATCATCCTGGGCGGCCTGGTCTTCCTGTCCGTCGTGCCCAGCGGCTCCGTCTGGCCGGTCGTGGGCTTCATCGTGCTGCTCGGCTGGCCGCAGGTCTCCCGCATCGCGCGCGGCGCGGTCGTCGGCGCCAAGCAGCACGACTACGTCCAGGCCGCCCGCGCCCTGGGCGCCGGCAACGCGCGGCTGCTGCTGCGGCACATCGCGCCCAACGCCGTCGCCCCCGTCATCGTCGTCGCCACCATCGCGCTGGGCACGTACATCGCGCTGGAGGCGACGCTGTCGTTCGTGGGCGTCGGCCTCAAGCCGCCCACCGTCTCCTGGGGGATCGACATCTCCAACGCCTCGACCATGATCCGCAACGCCCCGCACATGCTGCTGTGGCCGGCGGCGGCGCTGAGCATCACGGTGCTCGCCTTCATCATGCTCGGCGACGCGGTGCGCGACGCCCTCGACCCCAAGCTGCGGTGAGGTACGGCGAGATGACCGACATGACCACCGCCCTGCTGGACGTACGCGGCCTGCACGTGGAGTTCCGCACCCGGGACGGGGTGGCCAAGGCCGTCAACGGCGTCGACTGCACCGTCGCGGCCGGCGAGACGCTGGCGGTGCTCGGCGAGTCCGGCTCCGGCAAGTCGGTGACCGCGCAGGCCGTCATGGGCATCCTCGACTCGCCGCCCGGCTTCGTCACCGGCGGGGAGGTCCGCTTCCGCGGCCAGGACCTGCTCACCATGGGCGAGGAGCACCGGCGCCGGATCCGCGGCGCCAAGCTCGCCATGATCTTCCAGGACGCCCTGTCGTCGCTGAACCCCGTCATGACCGTCGGCGCCCAGCTCGCCGAGATGTTCCAGGTGCACGAGGGCATGGCCCGCAAGGACGCCCGCGCCCGGGCGGTGCAGCTGATGGACCGCGTACGCATCCCGGCGGCCGCGCAGCGCGTGAGCGACTATCCGCACCAGTTCTCCGGCGGTATGCGCCAGCGCATCATGATTGCGATGGCGCTGGCGCTGGAGCCGGACCTGATCATCGCGGACGAGCCCACCACGGCGCTCGACGTGACCGTCCAGGCCCAGGTGATGGACCTGCTCGCGGAGCTGCAGCGCGAGTACAACATGGGCCTGATCCTCATCACCCACGACCTCGGCGTCGTCGCCGACGTCGCCGACAAGATCGCGGTGATGTACGCCGGCCGCATCGTCGAGAACGCCCCCGTCCACGACCTGTACGCCGCGCCGGCCCACCCGTACACCCGCGGCCTGCTCGACTCCATCCCCCGCCTCGACCGCAAGGGGAAGGAGCTGTACGCCATCAAGGGGCTGCCGCCGAGCCTGACCGCCATCCCGCCCGGCTGCCCCTTCAACCCCCGCTGCCCCAGGGCCCAGGACATCTGCCGCACCGACCGGCCACCGCTGTACACCGTGGCGCCCGGGCGGTCGAGCGCCTGCCACTTCTGGAAGGAGACGCTGGATGACGGCTGACAGCGAGGCCCTGCTGGAAGTACGGGACCTGGTCAAGCACTACCCGCTGACCCGCGGCATCCTCTTCAACAAACAGGTCGGCGCGGTACGGGCCGTCGACGGCGTCTCCTTCGACCTGCGGCGCGGCGAGACCCTCGGCATCGTGGGCGAGTCCGGCTGCGGCAAGTCCACCGTCGCCAAGCTGCTCGTCCACCTCGAACGCCCGACGTCCGGACGGATCCGCTACAAGGGCGAGGACATCACCCGGCTGTCGGGGCGCGCGCTCAAGGCCGTGCGCCGCAACATCCAGATGGTCTTCCAGGACCCCTACACCTCGCTCAACCCCCGCATGACGGTCGGCGACATCATCGGCGAACCCTTCGAGATCCACCCCGAGGCCGCCCCCAAGGGCAGCCGCCGGCAGAAGGTGCGCGAACTCCTCGACGTCGTCGGCCTCAACCCCGAACACATCAACCGCTACCCGCACCAGTTCTCCGGCGGCCAGCGCCAGCGCATCGGCATCGCCCGCGGCCTGGCCCTGCGCCCCGAGGTCATCGTGGCCGACGAACCCGTCTCGGCCCTCGACGTCTCCGTCCAGGCCCAGGTCGTCAACCTCATGGAACGCCTCCAGCAGACCTTCGACCTCTCGTACGTCTTCATCGCCCACGACCTGTCGGTGGTACGGCACATCTCCGACCGCGTCGGCGTGATGTACCTGGGCCGCTTCGCCGAGCTCGGCACCGACACCCAGATCTACGACCACCCCACCCACCCCTACACCCAGGCCCTCCTCTCGGCCGTCCCCGTCCCCGACCCGTCGGCCCGCGAGCGCCGCGCACGGATCCTGCTCAAGGGCGACATCCCCTCCCCCGCCAACCCCCCGTCCGGCTGCCGCTTCCGCACCCGCTGCTGGAAGGCCCGCGAAAAATGCGCGGAGGTCGTCCCACCCCTGGAGATCCCCCCCTGGCTCCGCGACCCCCCGGGCCCGGCGGCCCACCCCTCGGCGTGCCATTACGCGGAGGAAGGGGGGACGGCCGGACCGTGACACGCCGTGTCAGTGGGATATGGCAATGTGTCACATGCACAGATCTTCGTGAGGCGGGGAACAGGGGACGGGGGCCAGGGGGCTGCCATGACGTCATGGGACATCCGACCGGCAGAAGTGGGCGGCGTACTCAGCAGGACTGCCACAGCGGCCGAGGGCTTGTCGAAGGCGGGCGAGAGCGTGCAGAAGACCCTGCCGAGCGCCGCCACGGCGGCGGGCACCATCAGCGGCATGGTCTGCGGCCCGGTGCCGAACGGCCCGGTCGCGGGGGCGCTCGCGGAGTTCGCCAAGAAGTGGACCGGTGACCTGACCTACATCGCCAAGCGCACCGCCGCCTCGCTGAACGGCGCGGCCGAGGCCACACGCCATTACGTCGAGGGCGACCTCGAAATGGCGTCGAACACCCAGCGCGATGCCCTGAAGGAACCCAAGATAGACATGCCCGGCCAGGGCGGTGGCAAGAAGTGAGCGACGACAAGGAACTCATCGTCCCATCGGGCATACCCCAGTTCACCGGCAACGTCGACACGCTGGCGTCCGATGCCAAGACCCTGGCTTCGGACGCCAAGCTCTTCCGCGACTCGGGGGCGTCCGTCCACTCCACGTTCCAGGGGCTCTCGGCCTGCTACAAGGCACCGGAGGCGGATCGGCTCTTCGCGACGACGGCACCGGTGGCGACGAAATCCAGCGCCTTCGCGAGCGACCTGGAGAAAGTGTCCGGCGCGCTGAGCACGTACGCGACCGAGATACGCCCACTGGCCAAGAAGCTCGGTGACCTCAAGGACGAGGCCGTGGCCTTCGTCCAGAGCGTCGAGGGCGACGACCACTGGCGCCGGGACAAGAAGAAAGTCGAGCACAACAACAACCTGTGGCACAGCGTCAATGCCACGGTTGCTGCCTTCCACGACGCCGAGCGCGCCTGTCACGACAAGATCGTCGCCCTGGTGGGCGGAGAAAGACTCGTCGTGGACGACGGCTCCCACAAGCCGAACATGTACGGCTACAAGGCGAGCGACCTCGACCACGCCGAGCAGACGCCCTGGGGCTCGATGGCGGAACGCGAGTACACCGGCATCGCCTGGCTCGGGCACCAGGTCAAGAGCTTCGTCTGGGACGGCTTCATCGTCGACGGCGTCTGGGGCACGGTCAAGGGCCTCGGCACCCTCGTCGGCACCGACGGCTGGGACAAGGCGGGCGAGGCCTGGACGGGCCTCGGCAAACTGGCCACGGGCGTGGTGATCAGCTGTACGCCGCTGTCCGGCGCCTACTGGGCGGCCCGCGACGACCAGCTGCCCGGCTGGCTGCGCGACTCCCGCACGGCGGTCAAGGAAACCGGCAAGGCCCTCGTCGCCTACGACCAGTGGGGCAAGAATCCCGCCCGCGCGGCCGGCGGCGTCACCTTCAACGTCCTCACCACGGTTTTCACGGGTGGAGCGGGGGCGGCGGCGAAGGGTGGCGCTGTCGCGAAGACCGTCTCGGTGCTGGGCAAGGCGGGCCGGATCGTCGACCCGATGACGTACGTGGGCAAGGCCGGCAAGTTCGCCTTCGTGAAGGTCGGCGACGCGATGTCGGGCCTGAGGAACCTCCGGGTGGGCTCGACGGTCCA
Source organism: Streptomyces sp. PKA51 (assembly GCF_057552455.1). NCBI lineage: Bacteria > Bacillati > Actinomycetota > Actinomycetes > Kitasatosporales > Streptomycetaceae > Streptomyces > Streptomyces sp. PKA51. The sequence goes on along the minus strand of NZ_BAAJPZ010000008.1, from coordinate 159,978 downwards.
CCTCGCCGAAGAAACGTTCAAGCTGCCCGGGCAGGGCGCCGCCCTGCCCAAGCGCCCGGCAGGCCTGCCGGAAAGCGCGGCGGCATTCCTCGGTCACGACAACAAGGTCGTCTACCTCGACAAGGAGAGCGGCAAGCTCTTCAACGAACACGGCAAGGAACTCCAGCCCCCGAAGAAGGAGCTCTCGGCCGACCAGCGCGCCGCCGAAGCCGCCGAGCGGCAACGGCAGGCGCAGCCGCAGCACTCCACTGTCTCCGAGCACGAGAGAGTCCCGGTCGCAGCGGGCGTCCACGCGGGTGATGATGCGACGGCGTCGGTGGGACGCGGCGAGGCACATGGCACCCATGCCTCGGCTCACGGAAGCGGTGGGCATGCGCCGGCGGCGAACCACCAGTCGCCTGGCAGCACACCTCATCATTCGCCGAGCGGGAACGACGGCAACGCCGACACGGGCGGGCACAGCGCAAGCCACTCCTCAGGCGCCGGCGCCGACCCGCATGGAACCCCGCACGATCCCCAGTCTCCGGCGTCCCGTCCGGATGGGCACGGCGACCAGGGAGCAGAAGGCAATCCGCCTGATGAACACTTCTTGGACCCACAAGAAGTCGCGGAGCGCATCAAAGAGCTCGACGATCGTCAGGGAGGTGAAGGCCACGCCCCCGGTCGGCACCTGCACCCCGACGATGAAGCACTGAAGAAGCGGCTGGGTGAGACGGTTCTCGACTCCAACAGAAGACCGAAGGTGTACGGGCCCAACTCGGAGTACACCGGACTTCTGAAATCACAGAACAATATCGACCCTCTGACCGGAACCACCGTCGACGGCGTCACGGGTCGAGTTCATCGGGTGGGTGCATTCTCCACCCGATTCAACCACCCGGAAGACATGGTGAGGGCGGATGCCCGATTCAGGGAGTATCTGCAGACTCACGGCACGCCCCCTCCCGACAACGCGTTGCCGATCTCAGATCTCCTCGGGCCCGAGGGCCACCAGCGACTCACCGGGTTCTACAGAGACCCCGCACGTCCCGCCCGGTTCCTACCCGTAGACTTCGAGAACGGCAGCATAAAGGCCATCTATCGTCTTGACGCCAATAACCAGTGGCACCTTCACACCATGTATCCGAACCCCATGCGGGGCAGGCACCCTTAAAGAGATCGAACAATGAACCAAGAACTCCGCACGTTCATCACCGGCTACCTCGACGCGGAACAGGGGTATGACACAAGCGGGTGGCTCCGCAGGACCTTGCACGGATTCAACGCGACATTCACGGAAGCAGTCCGAGAGGGACTCGCCGGCGTAGTGGAATCACGAGAGCTGTCTGTCGAGGACTATGACGGACTCACCGGGATTGAGTTCGAAAGCGAGGAAGCGCTTTACGACTACCTGGGGAAGATGTACGACTACCTCTTCGGAAGCCTGCCCGACCAGCCGCTTCCGCCGGAGTAGCCGAGGCAACCCACACCTGCCGACTAGACGAAGCGCCCTGCGAACAGCCCGGCGCCAGGCGTTCGTTCACCGAAGAAGTCCCATGGGCGAACAAACTCCTTGAGGACGATGATGGATTCCAGAGCGTCCGCTCGAAGGCAGCCGGACGCCTCCCTCTTTCCCACTAGTCAGGAAGCCGCATGAAAGACGTCATAGCCCTCACCCCCAAGATGCCCGACTCCTGGGCCGTCGTGGCCGGGCTCTATGCGGGTGGGCCCGACGTCGAGGCGGCCGGAGTCAATGAGGGGGCCGTCGTGCAGTTGCGGGCGGGAGACGGGCGGCCCTTGGTGTCGGTTGAGGCGCCGTTGCTCGTGCATGTGCCCGGGGAGGCGGAGCGGCTGCTCGGTAACGGGGTCGGGGAGCCGCCGGTGCCGTACTGGTGGACGGAGGTCAGGGCTTCGGCCGCGTTGCCCGAGGCCGTTCCACTGGCCGGATCCGTGGCGGGGCGGCTGATGACGCTGCTCGGTGGGGCGGTGTGGCCTGCCGAGGCCGCGTCAGTCGATGTCGTCCCCGTGCCGTCCGCCTCCGGTGGGGCCGGTGAGATCACTGCCGCCACTGCCGAAGCCGGGCTCGCCGTCGACATCCTCACCGATTCCACTGCGGTCGTCCTCGCCGACCGGCCCGTGGTGGCTCTCAACGCCTGGATGTCGGAGATCCTGCGTACGGTGGCCGCGGCCGGTCTCGCGGCGCAGATCGTCACGCCGCCCCATGTACGCCTCAGCCTGCCCCTCCGTACCGCCCTGGCCGGTGCGCCCAACCGCTGGGTCATCCAAGGCAGCGGAAACCTCTATTACGACGGGCTTTCCGGTGCAGAACTCCGCTGGGAGAACGGCACCTTCACGCCGGCTCTCACAGAGACCGGTGAGCCCACCCTCGCCAAGGCCTTCACCGACACCTTCCCGTCCACCGACCGGCAGTTGATCGTCTCCTTCCGGGTTCTGCACGAGCACGTCACCGACGACCTCGTCCTCGGCCGCGCGCTCGAAACCGCCTGGACCGCGCTCACCGGGACAGCGCCCACGGGTTGGGGCACTGCCGAGCCCATCAATCTTCGCTGGTCGTCGCAGCAGTTGACCGCCCTCGCCCGCGAGCGCTCCCCCGAGCCCACCCATCTCCTCGCCGTCGGCCGGCCCGACCGCCCGGCCCTCGCCGCCCTCCGCGTCAGCCGTACCGAGGGCGGAGTGGCCGAGGATGTCACCCTTACCCTCGGCTACGGCGCGCACGAGGTCCCGCCCCTGGACGCGGTCGAGTCCCTTGCCCGCACACTCGCCGCGGAGCACGGCCTGACGTCCATGCTCGCCTCCCTGCGCCGGGCGCGCCGCGATCTCACCGTGCCGCCGCACTTCGAGGCCCCGCCGATTCCCCTCTCCTTCACCCTGGGCGGCGCCGACGTTCATACGGTCGGCCTCGACCACGCCCTCCGGCCGCCGCTCGATCTCAGGCCCGTACGTCTTGGGCCCGCCGCTGTCCACTACCCGCTCGGTGACGGCACCGATGCCCGGACGTGGACGGTTCTCCAGCGGCTCTCCGATCACCTCAGCGCTCCTCGGTGAGCCCGCGATCATTACTCTCCACCCCATGGGGCTGGACATCACTGTTTTGATCGCCGACTCTTCCTGGCTCGCGGGAGTTCCGCCACGAGAGCGGCTGCCGCGGCTGAGAGACGCCTGGCACGCCGACGAGACGGGCCTGTGGGACCACGACGTGCCGGCGGTCGAGGGCGGTTGGGTGTGGCCGGAAGGACCCGACAGCGCCTTCTTCGGGGTGTACGAGTTCCTCAATACCCTCGGCTCGTTCAAGGCGCACTTCTGGGCCGCGCAGCGGTGGGAATCCTTTCGTGAGCACGTGGAACCTCCGCTGCAGGCGGACGTGGACTCGCTGCTGCTCGGGCTCGTCTGGAGCGGGCTGGACGGCGAGGCGCAGCGCACCGATACGGGCTTCTTCAGCGACGACGGCTATGGCATGCTGCTCGCGCGGTCGGCACAGAGCGTGCGGGAGCTGGCCGCCACCTGGGACCGGGTATGTCCTGACCTCGGCCGGATGCGCGCGGCCTTCACCGAGCATGCCGCCGTGGATCCCGGTGCATGGATCAGCGACTTCGGCGAGTTCGCGGAGTTGTTGACGCAGTGGGGCTACGTCCTGACCGAAGCGGCCCGGCGGGGTTGGTGTGTCGTGGGGTTGAGCGAGTAGCTCGACAGCAGCGGCTCAGGGAGGGTCGAACGGCGCGCAGGGGCCCGCTGCGGAGGAATGAGCACGCCCGTCCGAAATGGGAAACAGGCGCCCCGTAGAATGCCATGGGCATTCGGGCCCCGGCCCCATTCGGCGTCGGAGCGAGGGGCAACGCGCCCGATGCCCGGGATTACTCAGTCACTCTCATTGCGGCAGCCGCACCGACCGGTGCCGGCGCATGCCCGCCCGTCAGGGGAACCACCTCGTCATGTCTCAAGTGATCAGTCCGGTGGCCGGGCATTCCGTGCCTACGCACCGGCGCGCCCAGGCGCGGAAACCGCGCCTGGCCATGCTGGACGGAATGCGGCTCGCCGCGGCTCTGTCGGTCGTGGTCTACCACTACACGGCCATGGGCGATGCATGGTCGGGGCACACCAGGACGATCTTCCCCACCCTCCACAAGGTCTCCCAGTACGGCTGGACCGGGGTCGAGGTCTTCTTCCTGATCAGCGGCTTTGTCATCTGCATGAGCAGCTGGGGACGCTCGGTCGGTGATTTCGTCGTCTCCCGGGCGGCCCGGCTCTATCCGGCTTACTGGGCCGCGGTCCTTCTGTCGGCCGCGGTGATATCCATCTGGCCCGCGATCCAGCACATCGACAACTGGACCCAGGTCGCGCTCAACCTGACCATGGTTCAGCACGGCATCAAGGTGCCCGACGTCGACCTCGTCTACTGGACGTTGTTCACCGAGCTGAAGTTCTACCTGCTCTTCGCACTTCTGGTGGTGACCCGGGGCGTCTCCTACCGGAACTGCGTCGTTTTCTGCTGCCTGTGGACGGTCGCCGGGATCGCCGACTACACCGCTCCGAGCGCGCTCCTCGACATGTGGAGCATGCCGATCTACTCGCCGTATTTCATCGCCGGCATCGCCTTTTATCTGATGTACCGGTTCAAGCCGACCGCAGTGCTCGTCGGGATCGTCCTGGTCTCGTTCCTGCTCGCCGAGAACCAGATCGTCAAGCGTGTCGGGTTCAATCTGATCGAGGAGAACCATCCCATCCCGGTCTGGCCCGCTCAGCTCATCGTTGCGCTGGCCTTCGCCTTCATGGCGCTGCTGGCGCTCGGCGTCTTCGACCGCGTCCAGTGGCGCTGGCTGACCACCGCAGGGGTGCTCACCTACCCGCTGTATCTCCTGCACAACGCCATCGGGTGGACGGTCATCCGCAATCTCCGGCACAAGGTGCCCGCTCTTCCCCTGGTGGTGGGAACGGTCCTGGCCATGATGGTCCTGGCCTATCTCCTGCACCGGCTGGTCGAACGTCCCCTGGCACCGCGGCTGCGGCAATGGCTGCGCAACGGCGTCGACGAGATCAGAAGCCACTCGCGGCCGGGCTCCGCCTGAGACCGACCGCGGCGTCGGAGGATGTCCGGGCGGGGCGGTCAGACCCGCTGGATCGTGACGTGCCTGCCCGGCTCCCCGAGCCGGTCGAGCAGGTGCCGGATGTCGTCCGGGTCGGACGTCACGACAGCGGCTCGCGAACGCACCGCGAGCACGGCCACCGCTCCGTCGGCGGGGTCGGTCGTGCCCGATGCGCCGAGCAGTTCCCCGATCTGCCGGGCCAGTGCCTCGTCCATCCCCGCCACATCGCAGCCTTTCAGGAGCTGCGCCAGCCGGGCCTGCCGTCCCCCGTCCCGCCACACCTGGGCCAGGACGGGAGCGGGAACCAGGGGCACCCCGCCGGCTGTCAGATAGGCCCGGTGCGCACGCCACACCCTCGGATGCGACCTCTCCGCCGCGATCAGCATCCCCGCGTCGTAGACCACGGTCCGCAGTGTGCTCATCCCCGCCCCTCGTCCCCGCCCCTCGTCCCGCCGTCAGGCCGCGTCGTGGTCCGCGTCGGCGTTCGTCCCCCGTGGGGGACGGGCGACAGCGTTCATGAAGTCGTCCACCCAAGCCTGCTCGTCGGGCGTGGGAGGGCCGACCTCCGCCAGGACCTCTTCCGCTGCCGCCAGCCCCGCCTCGATCTTTGCCGCCCTCTCGGCGGCCCGGGAGAGCCAGGCCGAGACGCTGAGTCCTTCGCGGTCGGCAGCCTCTTTGGCAGCGGTCAGGGTCTCACTGGGGATCGTGATGGTGACGCGCTCAAGGCTCATACTCCGGATCATACGAACCGTAGGGCCGAGGGTGTCCCCTCCGGAGCGGCCTTCACCCGAACGGGGAAGGCCCGGAAAAGCCCGTGGGGGCTCCCCCGGCGAACCGGAGGAGCCCCCACGGGGCGAGGTGCGGCGTCACGCCGCGTGCACCACGTCCTTCTCCTCGGCGAAGTGGCAGGCCGATTCGTGGGCCGCCGGGGTGGTCTTGCCGGCGAAGACCTCGGGGACGGCCAGGAGGGGGATCTCCTCGGCGCACTTGTCCTGGGCCTTCCAGCAGCGGGTGCGGAAGCGGCAGCCCGACGGGGGGTTGGCCGGGGACGGGACGTCGCCGGTGAGGATGATGCGTTCGCGGCGCTCGCGGGCCTCGGGGTCCGGGACGGGGACGGCCGAGAGGAGGGCCTGGGTGTAGGGGTGGGTGGGGTGGTCGTAGATCTGCACGTCGGTGCCGATCTCGGCCATCTTGCCCAGGTACATCACGCCGACGCGGTCGGAGATGTGCCGCACGATGGACAGGTCGTGGGCGATGAAGACGTAGGAGAGGTTGAACTCGTCCTGCAGTCGCTCCATCAGGTTGACGACCTGCGCCTGCACCGAGACGTCCAGCGCCGAGACGGGCTCGTCGCAGATGATGATCTCGGGGTTGAGGGCCAGGCCGCGGGCGATGCCGATGCGCTGGCGCTGGCCGCCCGAGAACTGGTGCGGGTAGCGGTTGATGTACTCGGGATTGAGGCCGACGACGTCCAGGAGCTCCTGGACCCGCTTGCGGCGGTCGCCCTTGGGGGCGGCCTCCGGGTGGATCTCGAAGGGCTCGCCGATGATGTCGCCGACCGTCATGCGCGGGTTCAGCGAGGTGTAGGGGTCCTGGAAGACCATCTGGATGTTGCGGCGCACGGCCTTGAGCGCGCGCCCCGACAGCTTGGTGATGTCCTGGCCCTTGTAGAAGACCTCGCCGGAGGTGGCGGTCTCCAGGGTCATCAGCAGCTTGGCGACGGTGGACTTGCCGCAGCCGGACTCGCCCACGATGCCGAGCGTCTCGCCCTGGTACAGGTCGAAGGAGACGCCGTCGACGGCCTTGACCGCGCCGACCTGCTTCTTGAAGAGGATGCCCTGGGTCAGCGGGAAGTGCTTGACCAGGTTGCGCACCTGCAGGATCGGCTCGCCGCGCTCCACGGGCGCGTCGAGGACGGCCTCGACCTCCTGGGTCGTGGAGGCGTCGCTGACGTGCACCTCGGAGACGTTGGGCGTCGCGGCCTCGTCCTTCTTGCCGGTCTCAGCCATGGATCGTCTCCTTCCAGAAGTGGCACGCGCTGCCACGGCCGGGCATCTCGGTGCCGTCCTGCTCCGCCACCGGCTGCAGCACGGGGACGTCGGTGGTGCAGATGTCCTGCGCCTTGGGGCAGCGGGGGTTGAACGCGCAGCCGGTGGGGATGCGCAGCAGGTTGGGCGGCAGGCCCTTGATCGCGTAGAGCTCCTGGCCCTTCTGGTCCAGCCGCGGGATGGAGTCGAGCAGACCGCGGGTGTACGGGTGGGCCGGGCGCTTGTAGAGCTCGTGGACCGGGGCGTTCTCGACGATGCGGCCGGCGTACATCACCGCGATCTTGTCGGCGACGTCGGCGACGACGCCGAGGTCGTGGGTGATGAGGATCAGACCCATGTTGTACTCGCGCTGCAGCTCCGCGAGCAGGTCCATCACCTGGGCCTGGACGGTCACATCCAGCGCCGTGGTGGGCTCGTCCGCGATGATCAGGTCCGGCTCCAGCGCCAGCGCCATCGCAATCATGATGCGCTGACGCATACCGCCGGAGAACTGGTGCGGATAGTCGCTCACGCGCTGCGCGGCCGCCGGGATGCGCACCCGGTCCATCAGCTCGATGGCCTTGGCCTTGGCGTCCTTCTTGGACATGCCCTGGTGGACGCGGAACATCTCGCCGAGCTGGTAGCCGACGCTGAGCACGGGGTTCAGCGACGACAGCGCGTCCTGGAAGATCATGGCGATCTTCCGGCCGCGGATCTTGCGGCGCTCGTCGGCGGACATGGTGAGCATGTCCTGGCCGCGGTAGAGGATCTGGCCCTGCGGGATCCGGCCGGGCGGCATGTCGAGGATGCCCATGATGGCCTGGGCCGTCACGGACTTGCCGGAGCCGGACTCGCCGAGCACGGCCAGCGTCTCGCCGGAGTCGACGGTGTAGTTGACGCCGTTGACGGCCTTGGCCACGCCCTCGCGGGTGTGGAACTCGACGTGCAGGTCGCGCACTTCGAGCAGTGGCGCGCCGTCGGTCTTCTCGGTAACGGTGGTCACGTACGCCTCCCTCAGCGCAGCTTGGGGTCGAGGGCGTCGCGCACCGCGTCGCCGAGCATGATGAACGCGAGAACGGTGATGCAGAGCATGCCGGCGGGGAAGAACATCACGTGCGGGTTGTCCCGGATGGAGTCCTTGGCGTCCGAGATGTCGATGCCCCACGAGATGGTGGGCTCGGCGAGGCCGAGACCGAGGTAGGACAGCGTGGCCTCGGCCGCGATGTAGCCGCCGAGCGCGATGGTGGCGACGACGATGACGGGCGCGATGGCGTTCGGCAGGATGTGCCGGAACATGATGCGCCCGGTGCCGGCGCCGAGCGCCCGCGCTGCCGTCACGTAGTCGGCCTGCTTGGTGGTGATCACCGAGCCGCGCATCACGCGGGCGATCTGGGTCCAGCCCAGGAACGCCATGGCGGCCGCCACGACCCACACCTTGCGGTCGGTGAAGCTCACCAGGATGACCATCGACCCCAGGAAGAAGGGGATACCGAAGAAGATGTCGGTGACGCGGGAGAGCAGCGAGTCGATCCAGCCGCCGTAGTAGCCGGCGAGCATGCCGACCAGGCCGCCCACCAGGGTGACGGCGAGGGTGACGAGCACGCCGACGGTGATGGAGGCGCGGGCGCCGTAGACGACACGCGCGTAGATGCTGCGGCCCTGCTTGTCGTAGCCGAACCAGTCGGCCGAGAAGACGTCGCCGTACGAGGGCTTGGTCAGGAAGTGGTGCGTCAGGTCGCCGTTGCGCGGGTTCGTGCTGGTGAACAGCTGCGGGAAGAGCGCCATGACCAGCAGGAAGACGATCAGCAGCGCCGATATGACGAAGAGCGGGTTGCGCCGCAGGTCGCGCCAGGCGTCGCTCCACAGGCTGCGCGGCTTGCCGGCGGCGGGTGCCGCCACGACCGCCGCCTCGCCGGCCGCCGCCGCGGTCTCGACCGCGTCGGTGTCAGGGGTCTTGGTCACGTCAGGCATACCGGATCCTCGGGTCCAGGACCGCGTAGAGCAGGTCGACGATCAGGCTGGTGAGCAGGAAGACGAGGACCAGCACGGTCACGATGCCGACGGTGGTGACGCCCTCGCCCTGGTTGACAGCCCGGTAGAGCTGCATGCCGACGCCCTGCACGTTGAAGATGCCCTCGGTCACGATGGCGCCGCCCATCAGGGCGCCGATGTCGGTGCCCAGGAAGGTGACGACCGGGATGAGCGAGTTGCGCAGCAGGTGCACACCGACGATGCGGCGCCGCGGCAGGCCCTTGGCGAGCGCGGTGCGCATGTAGTCGGAGCGCAGGTTCTCGCTGATGGTGGTGCGCGTAAGGCGCGCGACGTACGCCAGCGAGAGCGAGCCGAGCACGGCGCCCGGCAGGATCAGCTGGGTGAAGTCCTCGGAGTCCTTGACGTTGGGCGTCACCCAGCCCAGTTCGACGCCGAAGACCGTCTGGAAGATGTAGCCGAGGACGAAGACCGGCACCGAGATCACCAGCAGGGTGAAGATCAGGACGATGGTGTCCAGGGCGCGCCCGGCCTTCAGACCGGCGAGGACGCCGAGGGTGATGCCGAGGACGACCTCGATGACGAACGCGACGATCGCCAGCCGGATGGTGACGGGGAACGCCTCGCTCATCACGTCGGAGACCTCGCGGCCGCCGAAGGTCTTGCCGAAGTCGCCCTGGAACAGCTTGCCCATGTAATCGAGGTATTGCTGCCACAGGGGCTTGTCGAGCCCGAAGTCATGGCGAAGCTGCGCGACCTGGGCGGGGTCGGGCACCTTGTCGCCCCACAGCGCCGCGATCGGGTCGCCGGGGAGCCAGTGCACCATGAGGAAAATCAATAGCGTGGTCCCGATGAACACCGGGATCATCTGGAGCAGTCGCCGCGCGACGTAGCGCCCCATCATGCCTCCATGTCAGTCGCAGCCCACGGCGCCGGGCGGCCGATGCCCCTGTGGTGTGGGGGGATTGACCGGCTTTCAGCGAGTGCCGCCCGGCGTCGGCGGGTGCGCCGGTGCCGCCGACGAATGCGGCGGCACCGGCTTTACGGTTGGTGTCGGGGGGAGCTACTTCTGCTTGACCTGGATCTCGCTCAGCAGCGGCTCGCCGTCCTGACCGTACTTGATCTTGCCGAAGATCTTGGTGGACTGACCGGAGTTGATCGCGTAGTACCACAGCGGGATGGAAGGCATCTTCTTCTGCAGGACCTTCTCCGCGTCCTGGTACAGCTTCACCGACTCGTCGAGGGAGTTGACGTTGTCGGCCTTGGCGACCATGTCGTCGAACTCCTTGTTCTCGTAACCGCCCTGGTTGCCGTCGGCCTTGGAACCGAACAGGTCACGCAGGAAGTTGGAGTTGACGGGGTAGTCCAGGTTCCAACCGGACCGGTAGAGCGACTTGACCTGCTTCTTCTCGCGGGTGTCGAGGTCCGCCTTGAAGTTGGGCTTGGAGTCGCCCACGCAGTCGACGCCGGTGTTGGTGCGGATGCTGTTGCAGACCGCGTCGACCCACGGCTTGTGGTTCAGGTCGGCGTTGTACTGGATGGAGATCTTGTTGCCCGGGACGCCGCCGCCCTCCTTGATGAGCTGCTTGGCCTTCTCCGGGTTGAAGGTGCAGGCCTCGCCGCAGGAGTTGGCCTGGTAGCCGAGCACGCCCTTGGCGACCCAGCTGTTGGCCGGGACACGGGTGCCGTGGAGGGTGGTCTTGGTGATGGTGTCGCGGTCGATCGCCATCGACAGGCCCTGGATGACCTTGTTGTCGACGTTCTTCCACTGGTCGGAGTAGTACGCGATCGCAACGGTCTGGACCGCGGAGAACTCGACGGTGGCCGCACGGTCGCCGAGGTCCTGCTTGTAGGTGGTCAGCGACGTGTCGGGGATCTGCTCGACCCAGTCGAGGTTGTCCGAGCGCAGGTCGTTGTAGGCGGCGTCGGCGGTGGTGTAGTTCTTGAAGGTGATGCCGCCGTTCTTGGCCTTGTCCGGACCGGAGTAGCCGTCGAACCGCTTCACGACGATCTTGTCGTTGTGGTTCCAGGAGACGAACTGGTACGGGCCGTTGCCGACCGGGTGCTCACCGAAGCCCTTGGGGTCCTTGAAGAACGCCTTCGGCAGCGGGGCCCACACGATGTAGCCCAGCTTGTAGTTGAAGTACGGGACCTTGTTCTTCAGGGAGATGGTGAACTCGTTGTCGTTCACCACCTTCAGACCGGACATCGTGTCGGACTTCGGGTCACCCTTCTCCGGGTGGACGTCGTCGAAGCCCTCGATGTCGCTGAACCAGTTCGAGTTGATCTGGTTGTTCTTGGTGTTGGCCGACCAGTTCCAGGAGTCCACGTAGGACTGCGCGGTGACCGTCTCGCCGTTGTGGAACTTCCAGCCCGGCTTGAGCTTGACCGTCCAGTGCTGGGCGTCGGTGGAGGTGACCGACTCGGCGTTGACGTTGATGATCTTGCCGGTGCCCGGTTCGTACGTCACCAGGCCCGAGAACAGGGTCTTGAGGACCCGGTGGCCCTGCGTCTCCTTGGCGTTCGCCGGCTGCAGCGCGTTCTGCGGCTCGCTGGTGTGAACGGTGATCGTGCCGTTCGGGTCCGGCTTGCCGGCGTTCACATCGCTGCCGCTGTCCTTGTCACCGCCGCAAGCCGTTGCAGCCAGCGCCACCACTATGGCGGTCGCGACCCACTTGGCGCTCCTGGCACCGCGCATGGGTATGCCTCCTCAAGAGTCCACTTTTCTTTACGAGTGAGGCGCCGGTCCCAGCTGACACCCCTGACAGCACGACGGAACCGGCACCTCGAGTGTGCTCGTGAGTCGGCGCTCCCCACAGCGCGTGACCCATTGACCCGAGCTCAGTGAACCCAACTATTAAGTACAGCCGCCCTTTAAACCACTCTTACTGGGTCTCGCTTTGGTCACATCGATCATCGCGACCTGTTCGAAATCCGGACAAAGCCAGCACAGACAGACACCTACGAAACGGACTGTTAACGCGGCAAGCGGAGCGAGTTGCCCGACTTCCGGCCGCCTCCCGGCCGCTTCCGGACACCCCCCGTCCGGCTTCCGGACATGCCGACGGCCCGGCACCCCGCGGGAAGCGGGATGCCGGGCCGTCGTACGGAAGAGGGGCTGCCCTTAGCCGTGCTTGGCGCGGGACGCGGTGCGGCCGCGCTCCTTCTGGTCCAGGACGACCTTGCGGATGCGAACCGCCTCCGGGGTCACCTCGACGCACTCGTCGTCGCGGCAGAACTCCAGCGACTGCTCCAGCGACAGCTTGCGCGGCGGGACGATCGCCTCGAAGGAGTCGGCGGAGGAGGAGCGCATGTTGGTGAGCTTCTTCTCCTTGGTGATGTTGACGTCCATGTCGTCGGAACGCGAGTTCTCGCCGACGATCATGCCCTCGTACACCTCGGTGCCCGGGTCGACGAAGAGCACGCCGCGCTCCTGCAGGTTGGTCATCGCGAACGCGGTGACCGCACCGGCGCGGTCGGCGACCAGGGAGCCGTTGTTACGGGTCTGCAGGGTGCCGAACCACGGCTCGTGGCCCTCGTGGATCGAGTGGGCGATACCCGTACCGCGGGTGTTCGTCAGGAACTCCGTACGGAAGCCGATCAGACCACGGGACGGAACGACGAACTCCATGCGCACCCAGCCGGAGCCGTGGTTGGACATGTTGTCCATCCGGCCCTTGCGGACGCCCATCAGCTGGGTGACGGCACCCATGTGCTCCTCGGGCACGTCGATCGTCATGCGCTCGACGGGCTCGTAGGTCTTGCCGTCGACCTCCTTGGTGACGACCTGCGGCTTGCCGATGGTCATCTCGAAGCCCTCGCGGCGCATCTGCTCGACCAGGATGGCCAGCGCCAGCTCACCGCGGCCCTGCACCTCCCAGGCGTCGGGGCGCTCGGTGTCCAGCACGCGCAGCGAGACGTTACCGATCAGCTCGCGGTCCAGACGGTCCTTGACCTGGCGGGCGGTGACCTTGCGGTCCTTGACCGCGGACTTGGCGTCCGCGCCCTTGCCCGTGCCACCGCGGCCGACCAGCGGCGAGGTGTTCGTACCGATGGTCATGGAGATCGCCGGCTCGTCGACCGTGATCAGCGGCAGCGCGACCGGGTTCTCCGGGTCGGCCAGCGTCTCACCGATCATGATGTCCGGGATGCCCGCGACGGCGCAGATGTCGCCCGGGCCCGCCTTCTCGGCCGGCTTGCGGGTGAGCGCCTCGGTCATCATCAGCTCGGAGATGCGGACGTTCGAGATCGAGCCGTCGCGCTTGATCCAGGCCACGGTCTGGCCCTTGCGCAGCTCGCCCTGCTCGACGCGCAGCAGCGCGATACGGCCGAGGAAGTTGTCGGCGTCGAGGTTGGTGACGTGCGCCTGCAGCGGCGCGTCCTCCTCGTACGTCGGAGCCGGGATGTGCTCCAGGATCGTCGAGAAGAACGGCTCCAGGTTGGTGGAGTCCGCCGGAACCGTGCCGTCCTCCGGCTTGGTCAGCGAGGCGATGCCGTCACGGCCGCAGGCGTAGACGATCGGGAACTCGATCTGGTCCTCGTCGGCGTCCAGGTCCAGGAACAGGTCGTAGGTCTCGTTGACGACCTCGTCGATGCGCGAGTCCGGGCGGTCGGTCTTGTTGATGCACAGGATGACCGGCATCCGGGCCTGCAGGGCCTTGCGGAGCACGAAGCGGGTCTGCGGCAGCGGACCCTCGGAGGCGTCCACGAGCAGCACGACGCCGTCCACCATCGACAGACCGCGCTCGACCTCGCCACCGAAGTCGGCGTGGCCCGGGGTGTCGATGATGTTGATCGTGATCGGGTCCCCGCCGTCCTTGGGGTGATACTTCACCGCCGTGTTCTTGGCGAGGATCGTGATGCCCTTCTCACGCTCCAGGTCGTTCGAGTCCATGACCCGGTCGTCGACGGAGTCGAGCTGGTGGGCGGCGAAGGCACCGGCCTGCTTGAGCATGGCGTCGACGATGGTCGTCTTGCCGTGGTCGACGTGGGCGACGATGGCGACATTACGGATGTCGTGGCGCGTGGGCATACGTGGGGCGCTTCTCCCGGGTAGGTGACGGCTCGCGCGCGGAGTCTGCACGCGGCCCTGCCGGGCGACACGCCACGGCCTCACCCCATGGTACGGGGCGCTGCCGCGTACGGCGCCCCGGGATCACCTCTACCCGCTGTGACCTGCGGTTTCCTCCCCCACCCCGCCCCTTCCCGAAACCGGGGCTCCGCCCCGGACCCCGGACCGGGCCCCGTAAGGGGCGCGGGGAACTGCGCGATCGGCCACCGGCGGCCCGCAGCCGACATACCCACGGCTCTCCGTCTGCAGGCCGTCGTGGCTTGTCGCGCAGTTCCCCGCGCCCCTTACGGGGCGCCCCTATGGGGCGCCTAGGCGCCCCCTCGTGGTGGGGCCGCCGAAGGTGGGTGGGTGGAGGGTCGGCAGGACGATGCCGCCGCGCAGGGCGCCGGCCAGGGCCCGGGCCCGTTGCGTCGTCGCCGGCTCGTACGACGCGTCGTACACGAGCACGTCGTCCTCGGCCAGCGCCCGCGCCTGGCGGGCCAGCGCCTCGGCCCGCGCCGCCGCGCCGGGGAGCGCCAGGAGGCGCCGGGCCTCGGCGAGCCGGGTGCGGGCGCGCACGCCGACGGCGCCCCGGTGCGTGGCGAGGTGGTCGCGCGCGGCGGCGACCTGGGCGCGGGCGGCGAGCAGGGCGCGGGCCGGTCCGCCGGGCAGGGCGGCGGTGCCGTCGAGGAGGCGCAGGACTTCGCGCGGGTCGCAGGTGGGTTCCTTGGCCATGGCCCGCCGGGCCTCCTCGACGGCGGCCGCGGCGCGGGGGCAGGCGGCGGCTTCGGTGAGGGCGTCGCGCAGGCGTGCGGGGGCGGCGGTCAGTTCGTGGGTGTGGCGTATGACGGCGGTGGTGAGGGTGCGGGCCTGGTGGAGGGCGGCTTCGGCGGCGCGCAGGGAGAGGGCGGCGTGGTCGGTGTCGTGGACGAGGAGGGCGGTGCGGGCCTCGGCGAGGGCGGTGTCGGCGAAGGCGAGCCGGTCGCGGGCCTGCTCGGGGTGGGGGGCGACGGGGGTGAGGGCGGTGGAGGCGGTGCGGCAGCGGGCGAGGGCGGTGAGGGCGGCGTCGGCGGCGTCGAGGCGCAGGGCGAGGGAGCGGGCGGCGGTTTCGGCGAGGTCGAGGACGTCGGCGGCGTTGGTGCGCAGGTCGCGCAGCCGGTCGAAGGCGGCGGACTCGGCGTCGAGGCGCCGGTTGGCGCTGGTGCAGCGGGAGCAGATCTCGTCGAGGCGGTGGCGGCGGGCGTCCTCGTCGGTGGGGGGTGTGCGGTCGAGTTCGTGGCGGAGCCGGAAGGCGGCGGCGAGCTCGGCGCGGGCGTAGGCGACGGCTTCGGCGAAGGGCCGGGTGGCGGTGCGGCCGAGCTGGGCGGTGGCGAAGAGGAGTTCCTCGGCGCTGGTGTGCACGGCGTCGTCGGTGGCGACGAGGGCGTGGGCGGCCTCGGCGTCGAGCTCGGGCAGGGGGGTCAGGGGTTGTGCCATGCGGGCGAGGCCGGGTTCGGTGCCGGTGGTGACGGTGACGCCGGCGGTGGCGAGGTCGGCGGGGGCTCCGTCGGGGCACAGGCCGCCTTCCCGGACGGCGGCGCGGCGCAGCCGGGCGAGGCGGGTGCGGCGGGAGCGGCGGGAGCACAGGTGGAGGCCGGTGAGGACGAGGGCGGCGCCGACGGCGATGGGGAGCCAGACGGAGCGTTCGCCGGGGAGCAGTCCGTCGCTGCCGGGGTCCTTGCTGCCGGGGCGCAGGGCGGGGGTGCGGACGGGCTGGCCGCGCAGGACGGCGCGGTAGCCGTCGGCGGCGCCGACGGCGGCGCCGGCCCAGTCGTGTTCCTTCAGGGCGGGTTCGACGGCGGTGGCGGCGACGCGTTTGAGCTGGTCGGGGCGGAAGCCGGAGTCCTTGTCGGCGGAGACGGCGTACTGGCCGCCGTGGGTGGCGATGGCGAGGAGGACGTCGTGGGGGCCGAAGCCGTTGCGGTCGGCGGTGGCGTCGGCCCAGGCCTGGGCGGCGCGGCCGGAGAAGTCGTGGACGTAGGTGACGTAGAGCTGGACGTGCTGGGTGGCGTGGAGGGTTTCGAGGGCGGCCTCGACCTGGCCGCGCCGGTGGCCGAGGGCGCCGACGGTGTCGGTGATGTGGCCGGGGGCGTCGAGGTCGAGGGGGGCGTCGGCGCGGGAGGCGGGTGCGGCGGGCAGCAGCAGGGCGCAGAGCGCGAGGAGGGCGCCGACCATGGCCCAGCCAGGCGCCCTCGGCCCGTACCCCCACGAAAGCCGCGTCACATTTTGGAGCGTATGACCGGATTGGCCGATCCGCTACCCGGAGCATGCCACCCAATGCGGAGCGTAGTCGCACGCCGGTCACCCGCCCCGTGCGCCCCCTCGGCCGCACCCCCGGCCACGCCTCAGCCGCGCCTCCGGCGGATCTTGCTGCCGAGCCAGACCAGCGGGTCGTACGAGCGGTCGACGACCCGCTCCTTCAGCGGGATCAGCGCATTGTCGGTGATCTTGATGTGCTCGGGGCAGACCTCCGTGCAGCACTTGGTGATGTTGCAGTAGCCCAGGCCGTGGTCCTCGCGGGCGCCCTTCCGGCGGTCGACCCCGGCCTCGGCGGCGGCGTCCAGCGGGTGCATGTCCAGCTCGGCGACGCGCATGAGGAAGCGGGGACCGGCGAAAGCAGTCTTGTTCTCCTCGTGGTCGCGCACCACGTGGCAGGTGTTCTGGCACAGGAAGCACTCGATGCACTTGCGGAACTCCTGGACGCGCCCGACGTCCTCCTGCTGCATCCGGTACTGCCCCGGGCCGAGCTCCGCCGGCGGCACGAAGGAGGGCACCTCGCGCGCCTTGGCGTAGTTGTACGACACGTCCGTGACCAGGTCGCGCACCACGGGGAAGGTCCGCATCGGGGTCACCGTGATCGTCTCGGCCTGGTCGAAGACCGACATCCGGGTCATGCACATCAGCCGCGGCCGGCCGTTGACCTCGGCGCTGCACGAACCGCACTTGCCCGCCTTGCAGTTCCAGCGCACGGCCAGGTCGGGCGCGCCGGTGGCCTGCAGGCGGTGGATGATGTCGAGGACGACCTCGCCCTCGTTGACGGCCACCTCGTAGTCGACGAGGCGGCCACCGTCCTTATCACCCCGCCACACCTTGAAGTGGGCCTGGTAACTCATGAGGTGAGCTCCTCGTCCGTCAGGTACTTGGTCAGTTCTTCCTTCTCGAACAGCGCCAGCAGGTCCTCGCGGATCGGGGCCGTCTCGACGCGGTCCAGGCGGATCAGGCCCAGGGCCGAGTCGGCCGCGGCCAGGCCGGCGGACTCGTCGGCGAGCCGGCACACGAGGTGGATGCGGCGCCAGCGCCGGTCCATGCCGGGGTGGTCGTCGCGGGTGTGGCCGCCGCGGCTCTCGGTGCGCTCCAGGGCCGCCCGGGCCACGCACTCGCTGACCAGCAGCATGTTGCGCAGGTCCAGGGCCAGGTGCCAGCCGGGGTTGAACTGCCGGTGGCCCTCCACCCCGGCCCGCCGGGCCCGGCTGCGCAGCCCGGCGAGGCGGTGCAGCGCCTCCTCCATCTCCCCGGCCCGCCGGATGATGCCGACCAGGTCGCCCATGGTCTGCTGCAGCTCCTGGTGCAGGGTGTACGGGTTCTCGGCCGGGGCCCCGGCCGCGCCGGTGCCGGCGCCCTCCGCGCCGAAGGGGCGCAGCGCCTCGGCCGCGGCGAGCTCGACGTCGGCGTCGGCCACGGCGGGGGCGGCGCCGGTGGCGAAGCCGGCCGCGTACCGGGCCGCGTACAGGCCCGCGCGGCGCCCGAAGACGAGCAGGTCGGACAGGGAGTTGCCGCCCAGCCGGTTGGAGCCGTGCATGCCGCCGGCGACCTCGCCGGCGGCGAACAGCCCGGGCACGCCCTCGGCGGCGGCGGTGTCCGGGTCGACCGCCACGCCGCCCATGACGTAGTGGCAGGTGGGGCCGACCTCCATGGGCTCGGCGGTGATGTCGACGTCCGCCAGCTCCTTGAACTGGTGGTGCATCGAGGGCAGCTTGCGCTGGATGACCTCGGCCGGCATGCGGGTGGACACGTCCAGGAACACCCCGCCGTGCGGGGAGCCGCGGCCCGCCTTGACCTCGGCGTTGATGGCGCGGGCGACCTCGTCGCGCGGCAGCAGCTCGGGCGGTCTGCGGTGGCGGTCGGGGTCGGTGTACCAGCCGTCGGCCTCGGCCTCGGTCTCGGCGTACTTCTCCCGGAAGACGTCCGGGATGTAGTCGAACATGAAGCGCTTGCCGTCGCTGTTGCGCAGCACCCCGCCGTCGCCCCGCACCGACTCGGTGACCAGGATGCCCTTGACGGACGGCGGCCAGACCATGCCCGTGGGGTGGAACTGCACGAACTCCATGTTGACCAGCCGGGCCCCGGCCAGCAGCGCCAGCGCGTGCCCGTCCCCGGTGTACTCCCAGGAGTTCGAGGTCACCTTGAAGGACTTGCCGATGCCGCCGGTGGCCAGCACCACGGCGGGGGCCTCGAAGACGAAGAAGCGCCCGGACTCGCGCTCGTAGCCGAAGACGCCCGCGACCCTGCCACCGTCTTTGAGAATGCGGGTGACGGTGCACTCCTGGAAGACCTTCAGGCGCGCCTCGTAGTCGCCGTACTCCCGGTGGTCCTCCTGCTGCAGGGAGACGACCTTCTGCTGGAGCGTGCGGATGAGCTCCAGGCCGGTGCGGTCGCCGACGTGCGCGAGCCGCGGGTACTCGTGGCCGCCGAAGTTGCGCTGGGAGATCAGGCCGTCGGGCGTGCGGTCGAACACCGCGCCCCACGTCTCCAGCTCCCAGACCCGGTCGGGGGCCTCCTGCGCGTGCAGCTCGGCCATCCGCCAGTTGTTGAGGAACTTGCCGCCGCGCATGGTGTCGCGGAAGTGCACCTGCCAGTTGTCGTTGCGGTTGACGTTGCCCATGGAGGCGGCGATGCCGCCCTCCGCCATCACCGTGTGCGCCTTGCCGAACAGCGACTTGCAGATCACCGCGCACCGCAGCCCCTGCTCGCGCGCCTCGATGGCCGCGCGCAGCCCGGCGCCGCCGGCCCCCACCACGACGACGTCCCAGGACTGCCGGTCCACCTGTGGCATCAGAACGTGACCCCTCTTTCGATGAAGAACTCCCGGTCGCGGCCGCGCGGCTAGAACAGGCGCGGGTCGGCGAAGGCGCCGCTGGAGACCAGGTAGACGTACAGGTCGGCCACCGCCACGCTCACCAGCGAGGCCCAGGCCAGCAGCATGTGGCGGGCGTTGAGCGCGCTGACCCAGCCCCACATGCGGTAGCGCACGGGGTGCTTGGAGAAGGTGCGCAGCCGGCCGCCCACGATGTGCCGGCAGGAGTGGCAGGAGAGGGTGTACGCCCAGATCAGGACGATGTTGGCGAGCAGGACCAGCGTCCCCAGGCCCATGTGTCCCCAGGCGCCGTCGGCGTCGCGGAAGGCGAGGACGGCGTCGAAGGTGAGCACTCCCGCGACCAGCACCGCGAAGTAGAAGAAGTAGCGGTGGACGTTCTGCAGGATCAGCGGGAAGCGGGTCTCGCCGCTGTAGCGGGCGTGCGGCTCGGGCACCGCGCAGGCCGGGGGCGAGGCCCAGAAGCCCCGGTAGTAGGCCTTGCGGTAGTAGTAGCAGGTCAGCCGGAAGCCCAGCGGGAAGATCAGGATCAGCAGGGCGGGCGAGAGCCGCCACCAGGATCCGATGAGCTGCCAGTCGGCGCCGCCGTTCATGTCCACGCAGTTCGCGGCCAGGCAGGGCGAGTAGAACGGGGAGACGTAGGGGGCGGCGTAGTAGTGGTCGCCCGCGAAGGCGCGCCAGGTGGAGTAGGCGACGAAGGCGAGCAGCCCGGCGGCGGTGGCGGCCGGCGTCAGCCACCAGCGGTCGCGGCGCAGGTGGCGGGCGGCGATGGCGGCCCGGGAGGCGTGATGGACGCCGCGGGCCGCCGGAACGGCGGCCGCGGCGGGTGCTTCGGGGTCGGTACCAGTGGCCAAGACGGGACTCCGTCGGTGGAGTGGAGGTCGGGGACGACAGGGACGGTCGGGCGGACGGTCTAAGGAGCGCGCCGGTCCCGGCAGCCGAGCCCCTCCTCGTCGGCGTCCCTCCACAGCGAGGCGTCGTACGGGGTGTCGGGGATCGTCACCAGCTGGACGGGCCGCGCCTCCGCGGCGGCGGGGGTGCCCGCGCGCAGCAGCGCGAGGTCCTCGCGCAGGTGACCGGCGTCCAGGCGCAGGCGGCGCATCTCCAGGCCCTTGCCCAGATGCTGCTCCAGCCGGCCGATCGCGCGGTCCAGGTCTTCGAGAGAACGCTCGATGACGGTCAACTCATCTTTGACGGACATGGTTTGGCCTTCCGCTTCGATGATTGCGGGTGCCGCCGGTCATGCGACAGGAAGTGTCGCGCGTCACACCCCTCGGAGGGAAGATAGCCTCCCGGATCGCCCGTTCGCGGGAGCGCGTTCGGCGCCGCACCGGTGGCGGCCGACATTCCCCCAGGCGAGTGGCGTGCACGAAGGAGGCGACGTGTCGGCGCGTCTTCGCGGGGAGGGTCGCCTTCAGTGGGCGGCATGTGGTCCTCGCGCACCCGGCCCCGCAGCACCCGGGCCCGTACCCCCCGGTCCCGTACGTCCCGCTCCCTGGCCCTGCTGGCCGCCGCACTGCTGGCCCTGCCCGTGCTCGCGGGCTGCGCGGGCGGGGGCGAGGACGAGGCCGAGGGGCCGGCCGCCCCGCCGGACATCGCCGCCGTCCCCCGCGGCAAGGTCGCCGACCAGGGCACCCTGACCTGGGCCGTGGACGCGCTGCCCGCCACCTACAACGCCTTCCACGCGGACGCCGACGAGGCCACGCAGCGCGTCGCGGGAGCGGTGCTGCCGGCGCTGTTCACCCTCGACGAGCGCGGCCGGCCCCGGCGCAACCCCGACTACCTGGCCGACGCCTCCGTCGTGAGCAGCAAGCCGCACCAGGTGGTGCGCTACAAGCTCAACCCCAAGGCCGTCTGGAGCGACGGCACGGCCCTCACCGCCGCCGACTTCGCGGCGCAGTGGAAGGCGCTGCGCGGCAAGGACAGTGCGTACTTCGCGGCCCGCAACACCGGCTACGAACGGATCGACCGGGTCGAGCAGGGCGCGAACGCCCACGAGGTGAAGGTGACCTTCGCCCGGAACGACGCCGACTGGCGGGCCCTGTTCACGCCGCTGTACCCGAAGGCGCTCACCAACGACGCCACCGCCTTCAACGACACCTCGCGCAAGGAGCTGCCGCTGGCCGCGGGCCCCTTCCGGGTCGCCGAGCGCGACCAGCAGCAGGGGACGCTGGCCCTGGCGCGCAACCCCCGGTGGTGGGGCGAGCGCGCCAAGCTCGACCGGATGGTGCTGCGGGCCGTACCCCGCGAGCAGCGCGTCGAGGCGCTGGCCGGCGGCACGGTGGACCTGGCCGAGATCACCCCCGCAGCGGCCGAGCGGATCATGAAGGCGAACGCGGCGAAGGGCACGCAGGAGCCGCCGGGCGACGCGGGCAAGGCCGGCTCGGCGGCCGCCGCGCCCGGCACCGGCCCGGCCACCGGGCCCTCCGTCCGCACGCCGATGGCCAGCCCGGCGGTGGTGAGCCCCCCGGCGGTCAGCCCGTCGGTGCGCACGCCCATGGTTTCGCCGTCCCTGATGAGCCCCTCCGTGATGTCCCCTTCGGTGGCCGTGCCGTCCGCCCCGAAGCGCCCGGGCACGCCGCGCTCCGACGGCGCGAACAAGCCGGTCGCCGCGGACGCGACCGTGCTGCGCGGCCTGATGGTCCGCCGCTCCCTGGAACCCGCCTACACCCAGCTCGCCCTCAACGGCGCCTCCGGCCCGCTGGCCGACGAGCGGGTGCGGCGCGCGATCGTACGGGCCGTGGACCGCAAGGCGCTCGCCGAGTACGTGCTCGGCCCGCTCGGCCTGCCCGTCGAACCGCTCGGCAGCCACCTGCTGGTGGCCGGCCAGCCCGGGTACGCCGACCACAGCGACGCCGTCGGCTCGGTCGACCTCAAGGCCGCCATGGACCTGCTCGCCGACGCCGGCTGGAAGGAGGGCCACGGCGCCGCCCCGGCGAAGAAGGCCGCCCGCCTGCCGGTCGTCGGCGGTCTGCGCCCGAGCGACGACCCCGAGGACGAGGAGGTCGCGGAATCCCCCGAGGAATCCCCTCTCGACTCCCCCTATGCCTCTCCCTACGGCGACGACGCGGACGGCAAGGGCCGCGGCGACACCGGCGGCCGCGCGGCGGCCGCACCGGCCCGCTTCAAGGACGGCCACAAGCTCGTCCTGCGCTTCGTCCTGCCGAACGGCTCCGGCGCCGAACCGCTGCGGGCGGTCGGCGAGCGCATCGCCCGGCAGCTGGACGCGATCGGGGTGCGCACGGAGCTGGTGAAGGTCGAGGACGCGGTGTTCTTCAAGGAGCACGTCTCCAAGGGCAAGTTCGACCTCGCGCTGTTCGGCTGGCCCACGGGGGCCTTCCCCGCCACGGACGCCCGCCCGGTCTTCGCCAAGCCGCAGCCGGCACCGGACGGGTCGCTGACGGTGGAGCAGAACTACACGCGGGTGGGCACCGACCAGATCGACCAGTTGTTCGACAAGGCGTCGATGGAGCTGGACGAGGAGACCTCCCACGACCTGCTCGCCCAGGCCGACGCCCACATCTGGGCGGTGGCGGGCTCCCTCCCCCTGTACCAGCGACCGGAACTTGTGGCGGCACGGCGCACGGTCGTCAACGCGGGAGCCTTCGGCATGGCAACGCCGCGCTACCAGGACATGGGCTTCCTGCGGAAGTGACCCGGGGGGCTCCGCCCCCCGGGCCCCCATTTCAGTACAGGTCTCAGTACAGGCTCAGCAGTGCCTCCACCGCGTCCGGGGCCGGGGAGTCCTCGTCCGGGAGGCTCATCTCGAACCACACCGTCTTGCCCAGCGGCGTGCGCCTGCTGCCCCACGCCGCGCTGAGCAGGCCGACGAGCTGCAGGCCGCGCCCGCCCTCGTCCGTGTCGCGGGCCCGCCGGCGCCGCGGCTGGACGTGGCCGCCGTCCCACACCTCGCACACCAGCGTGCGGTCCAGCAGCAGCCGCAGCCGGATCTCCCCCTCGCCGTACCGCAGCGCGTTGGTCACCAGTTCGCTGACGAGCAGCTCGGAGGTGTCGACGAGGTCGTCCAGGCCCCAGCTCTCCAGCTGCTCGCGCGCCAGCTCGCGGGCGCGGGCCACGGAGCGCGGCTCGGGCGGCAGGGTCCAGTCGCCGACGCAGCCGGGGCGCAGGCCGCGCAGCCGGGCCATGAGCAGGGCGATGTCGTCCTCGCCGTGGTGGGTGTTCAGGGCGCCGAGCACGTGGTCGCAGACGTCCTCCAGCGGCCGGTCGGGGTCCTGGAGGGCGTCACGGAAGGCCTGCAGGCCCTCGTCGAGCGGGTGGTCGCGGGATTCGACGAGGCCGTCGGTGTAGAGGGCGAGCAGGGCGCCGTCCGGCAGCTCGACCTCCGTCTCCTCGAAGGGCTCGCCGCCCACGCCCAGCGGCATGCCGGGCGGTACGTCCAGCAGCATGGCCGGCTCGCCGGCCTCGACCAGCACCGGCGGCAGGTGGCCGGCGTTGGCGACGGTGCAGCGCCGGGTGACGGGGTCGTAGACGGCGTACACGCAGGTGGCGAGGTAGACCTCGGAGAGGTCGGCGGGGCGGACGGAGCCGCGCACGCCGCGGGAGGCGGACTGCTTGCCGCCGGGGCGGCCGAGGCCGTGGGCGATCTCGTCGAGGGCGGAGAGCACCTCGGCGGGCTCCAGGTCCAGCATGGCGAGGGTGCGCACGGCGGTGCGCAGTTCGCCCATGGCGACGGCGGCGCGCAGGCCGCGGCCCATGACGTCGCCGACGACGAGTGCCGTGCGGTGCCCGGGCAGTTCGATGACATCGAACCAGTCGCCGCCGACCTCGGTGGCCGCGTTGCCGGGCAGGTAGCGGCAGGCGATCTCGACGCCGGCGGCCTCCGGGTCGCCGGGGGGCAGCAGGCTGCGCTGGAGGATGAGGGCGCGCTCGTGCTCGCGCCGGTAGAGGCGGGCGTTGTCGATGCAGACGGCGGCGCGGGCGGCGAGTTCGACGGCGAGGGCGGTGTCGCGCTCGCCGAATGGCTCGCTGCCCTTGGTGCGGGAGAACTGGGCGAGGCCGAGCACGGTGTCGCGGGCGACCATGGGCACGGCGAGGGTGGAGTGGACGACGGCGCCGAGCTCGGGGCCCTCCTCGCTCTCGCGGCCGGGGACGACCTGGACGTGGGCGGTGCGCAGGGCCTGGGCGCAGGGCGAGTGGAAGGGGTAGCGGTGGACCTCGCCGACCTGGACGGGCTTGCTGTCGGCGGCGTCGAGGGGGGCGCCGGAGACGGCGCTGGAGTAGGCGACGCGGCGCAGTTCGGCGCTGCCGTCGGCGAGCCCGGGCGGGGCCTCGTCGCCGGCGAGCAGGCCCTGGTAGAGGTCGACGGAGGCCAGGTCGCAGAACTGCGGGACGGCCACGTCGAGGAGTTCGCGGGCGGTCTTCTCCAGGTCGAGGGAGTTGCCGATGCGGGCGCCGGCCTCGTTGAGCAGGGCCAGGTTGCGGCGTACGCCGGCGGCCTCGCGCTCGGCGCGGCGGCGGCCGGTGACGTCGGTGGCGATGGCGGCGACGCCGATGGGCCGGCCGCTGCCGCTGTGCAGCCGGTAGAGGGAGACCGACCAGCGGCGGCGTTCGTTCTGGCCGGGGACGGGCCCGACGAGTTGGATGTCGGCCACCGGTTTGCCGGTGTCGAGGACCTGGCGCAGGGCGGCGGTGAGGCGGTCGGCCTCGGCGCGGGGCAGGAAGTCGTGCGGGGTGCGGCCGCGGTGCCAGGCGGCGGGGCGGCCGAAAGTCTGGGCGAAACTCTCGTTGACGCGGAGCAGGGTGAGGTCGGTACCGAAGAAGAAGAAGCCGAGCGGAGATTGGCCGAAAACGGCTTCCGAAGCGGCAATGTCGGTCTCTATTCCGCGCAACGCCTTGACGTCGACGGCGACGCAGAGGGCGGTGCGGTCGCCGGAGGCGTCCTCTCCGGGCATCACATAGATCTCCGCCAGCCCCTCGGGGCCGCCGCCGGGGCCGCCGTGGGCGCCGTCGCGCTGGTAGGGCACGAGGCCCGTCCAGGCCCGGCCGTCGGGCCCGTCACCGGCGAGGAAGGGCGCGAGCGCACCGGGCCGGCGCCCGTACCGGCCCTCGCCGGCGGGGGCGAAGACCTCCTGGGGGTCCTTGCCGACGGCGTGCCGTGCCGCTATCCCGAAGAGCTCGGCGGCCCGGTCGCTCCACTGCGCGATGCGGCCGTCGGCGCCGAGGGAGAAGGAGGCCACGCGGATGTGGTCGTAGAGGGAGCCGGGCGGGCTGTTCTGCCACATCGAGGTGGCGCCCGCACCCTCCGGCCTGCCCGCCGTACCCGCTGGCTTCTCGCTCACGTGCCCGTCCCCTCCGGCTCTCGTGCTCGCACCGGCATCAGAAGGCCGAGTATCCAGCACAGGGGGCCTTCGGAACACGGACTTCACGATCACAGCACGGTCTCAACCCGCTATGTATTCTCCCTGGGTTACTAACCGGGCAGGCTCAGCTCGAACCACACGGTCTTTCCCTGGTTACCAGGTCGGGTTCCCCAGCGACGGGAGGCCGATGCCACCAATTGCAGGCCACGGCCGCCCTCGTCGTCGGCCTCGGCCGCGCGTTCGCGGGGCGGGTCGGGCAGCGGGTCGGAGACCTCGACCAGCAGGCTGGGGCCGGCGTGGGAGTACATCCGAAGGCCGATGGGGCCGGTGGCGTGGCGCAGGGAGTTGGTGACGAGCTCGCTGACGAGCAGCACGGTGACGTCCACGACGGAGTCCAGGCCCCACTCGTGCAGGGTGTCGCGCACGAGCGTGCGCGCGGTGCGCACGGCGCCGGCCTCCGCGGGGAAGCTCCATTCGGCGAAGCCGGGAGTCGAGGCCAAGGTCCCCGTGCTGTCGCTCACGCCGACCACTTCCCAGACCGCTGCACGACCCCTCCGGCATGTCCGTCTTTGGGGCTAATAATCAGCACATACCCGGTATGGGGGTCGGACTATCTTCCCTGACCGGGACCGTCCGCCTCAGGTGCCGCATTCGGCGTACAGAAGACGGTCGGCCGGTGCGGGTCAGGAGGCGCCGGTCAGGAGGCGGGCGGCCGCGGCGGCCGCGGGGCGGTCCTGCTCCAGCCAGTCGACGTCGTCGATGTCGCCGGGGGCCAGCCAGCGCAGCTCGTCGTGGTCCTGCAGCGGCCGCGGCTCGCCCGCCACCAGTCGGGCCGTCCAGACCTGCAGGACGTAGCCGGGCTTCAGCGGCCACTGCCCCGCGATGCGCTCCAGCGGCTCGGTCTCGACGCCGAGCTCCTCGCGCAGCTCCCGTACGAGCGCCTGCGGGGCGCTCTCGCCCGGCTCCAGCTTGCCACCGGGCAGCTCCCAGCGGCCGGCGAGCTCGGGCGGGGCACTGCGCCGCGCGGCCAGCAGCCGTCCGTCACGGAGAACCGCTCCGCCCACCACCACACGCTCGCTCGTCACGAGGGGTAAGCGTAAGGCCCGGCACCCCAAGGGTGCCGGGCCGGGGGCGGCGCCGGAGCGCCGGCCCGTGTCCGGGCAGATCGTGCAGTGCCCCGTCAGGGGCGCGGGGCGGTGTCGATCTGCGGCTGCGCCGCGTGGGCGCGACAACCACGACGCGCCCGCAGATCGCCCGGACCCCGGGGTGGTGTGTCAGCTGCGGGCCGTCGGTGGCCGATCGCGCAGTTCCCCGCGCCCCTGACGGGGCGCCCCATAGGGGCGCGGGGAACTGCGCGACAAGCCACGACGCAGCCGCAGATCGGCACAGCCCCGCGGCGCAGATCCGCCGGGCACGGCCTACGTGACGGCCCGGCCGACGCGCTCGACGACGTACAGCCGTCGGTTGCCCTCGGCGTCGAGCCGGTCGGCCACGCGCTCCGCCTCCGTCCTGGTGGCGTAGCGGCCGACGCGGTAGCGGTTGCCGTTCTCGTCCTGGCGGATCACGAGCCAGGGCAGGACCGGTCCGGTGTCCGTCATCGCTCCTGCCCTCCCGCTGTCGCCGCGTGCACCGGCGCACGCCCTTCGGTGACTACTTCCGAAGAAACCGCAGTCCGCATATGCCCGAGCGTACGCCCGGACTTTACGCACCGGATACGGGTTTTCACGAAGAGGTACGCATTCGGCCACGCGAGCGGATCACTTCGCCGGGGCGAGCTCCTGCTCCTCGGCGACCTCGGTCGCGGCGAGGTCCGTCATTTCCTTCTCGACCTGCTCAAGGGTGGGGTTGCGCCACGCGCTGCGCACGCCCCACACGTAGAAGACCAGAGCGATCAGGACAACCACGGCGATGTCCACGCCCTGCGGCAGGTAGCCCTTGCCGCCGAACTCGGTGCCGCCGGCCCACGAGACCAGGGCCATCACCAGCAGGTAGGTCACCATCCAGGCGCCGGCCTGCAGGTGCGGCTTGAGCTCGGCCCACGGCTTGCGCAGCTCGTACCAGGCCCAGATCGGCAGGCCGATGGCCATGATGAAGATGACCTTGCCCGTCAGCGGCCAGCGGGCCCAGTACATGACCAGCGAACCAAAGATCATCGCTATGGGGGCGATGACCGGCATGGCCTTGAGCTTGACCGGGCGCTTCATGTCCGGCGCGATGCGGCGCAGCGACATCACGGCGACGGGGCCGGTGATGTAGGAGATGACGGTGGCGACACCGACGATCTCGGCGATCGAGCCCCAGCCGCGGAAGACGGCGAGGAAGACGAAGGAGATCGCCAGGTTGAGCAGCAGCGCGGGGCGCGGCACACCGGTCTTGGGGTCGACCTTGCCGAAGACCTTGGGCAGGTGGCCGTTCTCCTGGACACCGTGGATCATGCGCGAGGTGGTGGCCGCGTAGATCATGCCGGTGCCGGACGGGGAGATGAAGGCGTCCGCGTAGAGCAGCAGGGCGAGCCAGTTCAGGCCCCAGGTGATGGACAGGTCCGCCAGCGGGGACTTGTAGGCCAGGGTGTTCCAGCCGCCGGAGAGGTCCGCGGCGGGGACGGCCATGAGGAAGGCGACCTGCAGCGCGATGTAGATGACCAGCGCGATCAGGATGGAGCCGACGACGGCCTTCGGCAGCGACTTGCCGGGGTTGCGGGCCTCGGCGGCCATGTTCAGCGGCGACTGGAAGCCGTTGAAGGCCCAGACGATGCCCGCGACGGCGACGGCGCTGAAGACGGCGCTCCAGCCGTTGGGGGCGAAGCCGCCGTGGGCGGAGCCGATGTTGCTGGTGTCGAAGTGCGCGAAGATCAGCGCGCCGGCGGTCAGCGCCGGGACCACGACCTTGAACACGGTGATCGCGTTGTTCGTCTTGGCGAACAGGGTGATCGCGAACCAGTTCAGGAAGAAGTAGAAGACGACCAGCACGCTCGCCGCGGCGAGACCGGTGCCGGTGAGCTCCTTGCCGTCGAAGAGCTTGCCCGCCCAGTCGAACTTCCAGGAGCTCATGTACTGGATCGACGCGGTCGCCTCACCGGGGATCACGGAGACGATGGCGATCCAGTTGGCCCAGGCGGCCATGTAGCCCGCCAGGGAGCCGTGCGAGAACTGCCCGTACCGCACCATGCCGCCCGCCTTGGGGAACATCGAGCCGAGCTCGGTGTAGGTCAGGGCGATGGTCAGCGCCACCACGGCGCCGATGACCCAGGCAAAGATCGCGGCGGGGCCGGCGAGCACGGCGGCGCGCTCGGCGCCGAACAGCCAGCCGGAGCCGATGATCGACCCGAGGCCGACGGCCGTCAGGGCCGTCGTGCCGAGGGTCCGGCGGTAATTCGATTGGGAACCCTGTTCGGTACTCAACGCCCCGGATCTCCTTTTCTTTCTCATCCCCCACGGCAGGAACACAAACCGCGCCATCGTACGGGCGTTTTGGTCGAGTCGGTTAATGCCAAAAGGCCCTGAGCTGGCCGTCTGTGAGTTTTGCAACATCACCAGTGGGGGTTCCGGACCGGGGCGAACCGGGACAATCCCTACGCTTCCCACCCGCCGGTCCGGCCGGCGGGCAGGGCGGGGCACGGGTCGTGAAGCTGACCCGCGAGTAAGTTTCACATCGGGTTCACGCCTACTTCACCGGCAGGTGGTAGGCGACCCGGTACCGCTCGGCGAGCATCACGACGTCCGCCGTCTCCACGGGACAGCCGCCCGCGTAGTACGTCCGCGAGACCACCAGCACGCCGTGACCGGGCACCCCGCCGAGCGCGAGCGTCTCCTCGGCCAGCCCGGGGCGCGCGCTGACCTCCTCGGTGACGTTGTCCACGATCAGGTCGATGGCCGCCATCCGGTCCACCACGCCCCGGCCCGCCAGCGGCCCCTCCTCCGGCAGCATCACCGGCGTGCGCCCGGTCAGCGCGAGCGGCTCGAAGGAGGTCGAGAGCATGCAGGGCTCGCCGCCGGAGCGGAAGAGGTAGTCGGTGCGCATCACCTTCTCGCCCGGCCCGATCCGCAGCCGCCGCGCGATCCGCGCATCGGCCGACACCTGCTCGCTGCGGGACTCCCAGGTGCCCTTGACCCGCTCGTTGGCCTGCTCCTGGCGGAACGGCGTGGACTCCCCCACCCCGCGGTACCCCGTGCGCACCACGGCCCGGGGCACCGGCTGCTCGCGTACGTACGTCCCCGAGCCGGATCTGCCCTCGACGAGCCCCTCCGCCATCAGGACCTTGCGGGCCTCCAGGGCCACGGTGTCCGAGACGCCGTACTGCTCCCGGATGCGCGCCTGGGACGGTAGCCGGGTGTGCGGCGGCAGCTCGCCCGCGATGATTTTCTGCCGGAGGTCGCCGGCCACTCGAAGGTATGCGGGCTGGTCACCGAAGGCCACGTCCACTCCCAAGGGGTTGACAGTCCGCAACAGCTTGGCAACCGAACGTTGCGGTCCGCAACCTCTGGCCATGGCGCGACAGTCCGCAGCGAACCCCAGCTCAGCCCGCGCAGCCCCGCATCCCGCCACCACACCCGCGCCAGGCACCCCCGGGCGACCCCTCCGGACCCCTCCCCCGTCCGGCGAGCACGCAGCGCTACGGACCGTCCGGTCCGCATCCGCCCGGCGGCACGCGAAAGGGCCGGGCTCGACGGAGCCCGGCCCTTCACGATCCACCCGTGCGGCGGAAACGATCAGACGTTGAAGCGGAACTCCACGACAAGGCTCTGACCTGCGGAAATACGGGCGCATCCCAGCACCATCCCAGCACGGGATGCGCGACAAAGTACAAGAAGACCGAAGATCGCCAACGCTACCCGGAAGCGCCCGCACACGCCTGAATTCTGCGGAACTTCTACGAGCGCCACATCAGGCTCGCGCCACCGCACCGAACCTCGCAAAGCAGCACAGCGCTCGCGCTCACTCGCGGTCTCCCCGGACGCTAGTGGCCAGCTCCGACGCCTGGCCGCCTCCCAGAATGTACGTCCAGACTTTAGGGCCGGCGCGAGCGTCCGCGGGTCCCGTACACCCCCGGTTTGGCGGGGCATAGTCAGAAGCTTCCGCGCTGTCGCAGGTCAGCCTGCGTAGCTCAGCGGGTGGAGCAGGCGCCTTCTAAGCGCTTGGCGGCAGGTTCGAGTCCTGCCGGTGGCGCCCAAACATGGCTGGTCAGGGCTCTCTCGGACCGCCAGCGGAGAAACGGTGCGCGCGGTACTGTGCCGTTCGTTCAGAGCGTTGGATTCCGTGCTCCAGAGAGGGGCAACGTGGATCAGCTCGGCATTCAGCTGGCCGAGGTGAGACGCGCCAGGCCCCCCTTCTCCAGCTCGTGCACCACCAGCTCCTCCATCACGTGTCGCTCCCTGGCGGAGGCGTAGGCGAGGTCGTGCAGGGCAGCAGCCCGCCTGGCGAAGTCCCGCCTCACCGCATCGGTCGGCCAGGGGATCTTGTAACGGGAAAAGTCCTTGCGCCTCATCGCGCGGGCCTGCTCACCCTGCGTAACGGCCGTCAACTCCCGCCTCCGGTAACGCAGCGAGTGCAACAACCACATCCGATCGACCTCGGACTCCGTGTACATCGCGAGCGTCCGCCGACCTGGCACTACCGGGGTAGTAGTGAGCACGGTCCGCACCTCCCCGGGACGGGGCGCGATCAAGAGGCTGCCGGACGGGCATACAACCTCCGCTTGCGCCACGGTGCGTGAAGTCACTGCACCCAGATGTACTGTCTTGCAGTTCAGTACTTCGCGGGGAGACACCCACGGCATAGCCGACTGCTCGCTGTCCGGCAGAGACTGTGCCGCACCAGCCGTAACCTGACACACTTCGCCCACCGCACGCTCGGTAGCGGGACCTTGCCCGCACGTCTGCAGCGCCTCCATGAAATGCGCATCCGCTAGTTCCGTCGCGCAAGACACAATCCGGGTGTTCAACGCATTCTTGCGCTCAGCAAGCGAGATCAGCGAAAGCAGCCTCTCCCGCACCGGCGCTGGAGGCACTGGTACGGGAAGTCGGTTGAGTGCCTGCAGAGGCAAGGTCATGTGCTCGGCGTTCGACGAGGACAGCGTGAGATAGCTCTGGCTCTGCGAGGTCTTCAGCCACCATCGAAGCCACAGATCCCATTGTTGGGCGCGGCCTTCTGGTGTCCAGCGGACGACCGCGAGCGACCTGGCGACATTCCATCCTGCGTGCTCCTCCCCTGCAACTGCCGCCTCCCCCACGCGCCCCACGAGCACGACAAGGAGGTCCCCAGACCTCAGCGTGCTGCGTGGGTGGCGTTTGGCCACCTCGGGAGGCACAAATGTGAACTCCTGGACGTGCACACCTCCCTCGACAATCTCTGTGGCGCGGATCATAGGGATTCCGCCGGATGCCTTCTGCTGTCGCGCAATTCCGTAGGCGGCGTACTCGACCCCAGGAAACTCACGCAACTCAACGAGGGGCCACGGAGTGGGGACATCATCCGATTCTGTAGTCATGCCTGCTCTCCAGGGCATCACGGACTCGGTTCCTGGCTGCGGCGCTACGATCCATGCACTCATACAGCTCGGCCTTCCGGTTCCGGTCTCCGTCACTTGAATGCAACTGCGCGGTGCCCCCGTTCCGTACGTAGCGTGCGGGAGTCAGATCGAAGCCCGCCTCAGCGATTTCCTTGTACCTCGCCGCACGGCACCATGGGACGGATTCGGGGTCCCCCTCGCCCTCACGGCGTCGAAGTCCCTGCCATTCACCGAAGATCTGCAGCAGGCGTTCGGCCGAGTCCTTTGCGAAGTGGCGCCGCTGCCCCTCCTTCGCCGCTGGCAGTTTCCCTGCATCCGCGAACAAGACCTGATCGGAGTGCGGCCGCTCCCCTTTGGCCAGCAGCCACAGCGCCGTGCTCGCGCTGGTGTGCGGAAAGAGCCATGTCGGCAAGGCCACGACGCCCACGACCAGACCGTTCTCCAGCAGCCCACGGCGGATCAGTCCGTCGGTGCTGTTGCTGCTGTGCGCCGCGCCGGAAGACAGCAGAACGACGGCCCGTCCCTGTGGCGTGAGATCGGCAAGGATGTGCTGAACCCAGGCGAAGTTCGCGTTGCCCGGGCGTGGCACCCCCAGGGTCCACCGCCAGTCGTCCTTCAGTTCACCGTGCCCCCAGTCCCGCTGGTTCACGGGAGGGTTTGCGACGATCACGTCGGCCGGTGTCGGTGAAGTGCCCGCCCTGAGGGTGTCAGCTCCTTCCTTGCCGAGATCGGCATGGAATCCGTGCAGGGCAAGGTTGACGGCTGCGGCATAGCGCGCCGTCCGGTTGATATCCGCACCGGACAAGCGCACCTCACCCCCCTGTGCCCGAGCCCGCTGCGCGGCGGCGCGCAGCAGCCGCCCGCTGCCGCACACCGGGTCCCGAACAATCTCGCCTCCTCGGGGAGCGGCCAGCCCCGCGAAGAGGTGCGCCAGGTCGTTTGACGTGAAGTAGTCATCGCCACGCGCATAGCGTGTCGAGTACGTGTCGAGGAGCACGTCAAGGAGCCTCGGATCCGGATCCAGCTGCCGCACCTCCGCGATCAGCTCACGGAGAGCCGGGTCGATGAGCTCGAAGGGACGACTCACACCTTCGTCGCGATACGCAGGAAGACCGTGGGCACGAGCAACGGGCGTGCGCGGCCACACTGCGCCGAGCGTGGCCCCCGCTGACGCCGAACCCGGCCCCCACAGCCGGTCCGCCTCCGCCGGTGTTCCATGGCGGGACCAGCAGTGAAGGTAGACCACTTGAAAGGCAAGCCGGTACGTCGTCGCGGCATCGGCGACGCTGCGCAGCTTCTCGACGGCCCGCAGCACTCGCCGGTACTTCAGCCGCCCCTCTTCGTTCGCCCCTTCCTCCTGGGTCACGACGACCTCAGCCAGGAGACGACCGCCAGCCCGATGAGAACAGTGGCTCCGCAGGCGGCACCACCGTTCTGGATGGCCGTGACGACCCCTCCCGCGCCCACGAACTCGAGGATGCCGGCCACGAGCCCCACCACCACGGACGCCAGGACGACCACCACCAACAGCAGCGCTCGCTGCGACATGCCACAACTCCCTCGGCTTCACCAGCAGTTAGCAGTTCTGCGGTTCGTTCCGCGGACTTGAAAGTAGTGGCCTGACGCACTCCACGTCTCGCAGCACGGGAATTTGCTTTTGCCGTAAGGCGGTCGGGCGCAGCCCCTGCCGGCCCCGCGAAGGACATCCGGTCGGGCAGACGACGGCCCCGGCAAACAGACGCTTGCCGGGGCCAGAAGCGAGATGAGCGGGGGCTATGCGTCGGCGGCCGAGCCGTCCTGGGACCACTTGTCGGCGAAGTGTTCCATCTGGCGGATCACCAGGTCGATCGCTTCCTTGGACTGCTCGGGCGGGTAACCGTGGCGGGCCAGGAGGCGCCTGATGGTGGCGCGGAGCCTGGCCCGGACCGTTTCGCGGGCGATCCAGTCCTTCTTGAGGTTCCTGCGGACCTGGACCACGAGGTCCCGGGCGATACCGGAGAGGACCTCGTCGCCCATGAGGTCGCGAGCGCTGCCGAGGTCGGCGACCGCGTCGTAGAAGGCGAGTTCGTCGTCGCCCAGCGGCGGGGTGAACTTCTCGCCCCGCCGGGCGTCCTCCGCGACCGTCTTGGCCAGTTCCACCAGCTGGGCGATGATCTCGGCGCTGGTGAGCTGCTGACGCATGTAGCGGGTCATCAGGTCCTGGAGACGCCTCGAGAACGCGGTCTGGCGGACGATGTTGTGCCGGGTCTGCTCGCGCATCTTCTGCTCGACGAGGCGGCGCAGGGCTTCAGCGGCCAGGTGCGGGGTTTCGCTGTTCTGCAGGCGGCCGACGAGGGCGTCGTTGAGGTGGGTGAGGTCGGCCTTGTCCAGCCCGGCCTCGGAGAAGAGGTCGGTGACACCGCCGGTCTCCACGACGGCGGAGGTGAGCTGGGAGAGGTAGAGGGCGACGTCGCGGGCGACGGGCAGGCCCTGTGCCTCGCGGTCCATGGCGTCGAGCTTCGCCATGTACGTACGGACCTCGACGAGGAACTGGATGTCGCGCTTCCAGTACGGCTGGTCGGTGAACCGGGAGCCGATGTCGGCGGAGGACCCGGCCAGGGCGAAGAAGCGTTCCAGGCGGTAGCCGTGTTCGCGAAAGCGGCGGCTGAGGGTCTGGTTCGGGTCGTCGAGCTGGTCGGGGTTGTTGCCCGGGGTGGCGGGGCTGCGAAGGTACTCGGCCGTGGTGTAGGCCGCCTTGACGAAGGCCTTCGCGTCAGGGCGGGAGAGGCGTTCGCGCCAGTTCCAGCCGAGGAGCATCTGGTCGAGGATGTCGTACTCGTTGAGGAGTTCGTCCAGGGCGCGGTCGATGTCCTGGCCGAGGGTCCGGTCGGCCTGGTCGTCGGCGGAGTACTCGGCGATGGCCTTCTGGAGGTTCTCGGTGAGGGGGGCATAGCCGACGAGCAGGCCGTCTTCCTTCTTGCGGAAGCGGCGGTTGACGCGGGCCAGGGCCTGCATCAGGCCGGCGCCGCGCAGCGGCCGGTCCAGGTACATGGTGTGGATGGGCGGCGCGTCGAAGCCGGTCAGGAGCATGTTGTTGACGATGAGGAGCTGGAGTTCGTCCTCGGGGTCCTTGGCACGGTTGATGACGGCCTTGCGCTGGGAGTCGCGCAGGGCGTGGGCGCGCAGTTCCTCGGAGTCCTTGCGGGAGTCCGAGGAGTAGACGATCTTCATGGCGCCGGTGGTGGGGTCGTCCGTGTGCCAGTCGGGACGCAGTTCCTTCAGGGCGTCGTAGACGCGGACGCAGATCTCGCGGGTGGCGCAGACGAGCATCGCCTTGCCGGGGGCGCCGCCGGGTGCGTCGTCGGCGTCCGCGACGAACGGCAGCATCGCCGTACGGCGCGCTTCCCAGTGTTCGACCAGGTCCCGGGTTAGGTCGCGTATCCGGGCGGGGGCGCCGTACATGGCGTTCATGGTGGCGACGGCCTGCTCGACGCGGATGCGCTCGGTGTCGTCCAGGCCGTCGGTGATGCGGTCGGCCTCGGTGTCGATGGTGGTGGGGTCGACGTCGTGGTCGAGGACGAGCTGGACGACGCGGCTCTCGTGGTAGACCTTCACGGTCGCGCCGTCGTCGGCGGCCCGCTTGAGGTCGTAGGTGTCGATGTAGTCGCCGAAGACCTCGCGGGTGTTGCGGTCGGCCTCGGAGATCGGGGTGCCGGTGAAGGCGAGGAGCGTGGCGTGCGGGAGCGCGTCGCGCAGGTGGCGGGCGTAGCCGTCGAGGTGGTCGTAGTGACTGCGGTGGGCCTCGTCGACCACGACGACGATGTTGCGCCGCTCGGAGAGGAGCGGGTGGTCGGTCCCGGACTCCTTCTCCTGTTTGGTGCGGCCGAACTTCTGCAGGGTGGTGAAGAGGATGCCGCCGGTGCGCTTGGCGGCGAGCTCTTCGCGGAGTGCGGCGCGGTTGAGGAACTGGTGGGGCTGTTCCGGGAGGACCTCGCTCTCCTTGAAAGTGTCGAAGAGCTGGTCGTCGAGGTCGGTACGGTCGGTGACGACCACCACGGTGGGGTTGTGCAGGGCGGGGTCGCGCATGACGAGGTTGGTGGTCAGCACCATCTCCTCGGACTTGCCCGAGCCCTGCGTGTGCCAGACCACGCCGGCCTTGCCGTCGGTCGCGGCGGCGCGGCGTACGGCGTCCGCGGCGCGAGTGACCGCGAAGTACTGGTGCGGCTTCGCGATCCGCTTCATGCGCTTGCCGGGCACGAAGTTGATGAAGGACCGGACGAGGGCGAGGAAGCGGGGCTGGGTGAACAGGCCGTGCAGGGCGAGGTCCTGGCCGGTCGGGACGTCGGCATCGGCGTCGGCGTGGACGGCGGCGGCGTCCACGGTGTCCACGCGGGCGCCGAACTCGTCGGTGTTCCACGGGGCGAAGTGCTCGTACGGGGTGAAGGGGGTGCCGTACTTCGCGGTGATCCCGTCGGAGAGCAGCACGACCGCGTTGTAGCGGAAGGCGGTCGGGAACTCCTCGACGTAGTGCCGTATCTGGGTGTGCGCGGCGGCGAGGGTGGTGTTCGGGTCGCCGGCCCGCTTGAGCTCGATGACGGCGAGCGGGAGGCCGTTGACGTACAGGACGAGGTCGAAGCGGCGGTTGCGCTCGCCGTTTATCACGGTCACCTGGCGGACGGCGCGGTATGTGTTCGCGTCCGCGTTCTCCAGGTCGACGATCCGGACGGTCGGCGTGTGCTCGGCGCCGAGCGCGTCGGTGTACGTGACGGAGTGGATGCCGTCGGTCAGGTAGCCGTGTGCAGTCCGGTTCTCCTCGTACGTGTCCTGGGAGGCCGGGGTCGCGGCGGTCGCGAGGGCCTCACGGACGGCCTCCGGGGGGAGGTCGGGGTTCAGCCGCTCGATGGCCTCGTGGAGATCGGAGTAGAGGATCAGGTCGTCCCAGGAACGGCGGTGCCCGGAACCGGGGGCGAGCTCATTGCCCTCGGCCTTCGGCCAGTCGAGCTCCACGAGCTCTTCGAGGGCGAGAAACTCCCAGTCGATTTCGAGGGGGCGGAAGTTGTCGGGGGTGGGGGTGCCGGGGGTGGTGCCGTCGGGGGTGTCGCTGCTGCCGTTGTCGTTCCCGTGCGTGGTCATACGTGGTCCTCGACAATCTTCTCGGCGTCCTTGACGCGGAGTCGGCCGGACATGAGTTGGGGGAGGAGGGTGTCGCGGAGGGCTGAAAGAGTCAAAGACTCTTTCAAGTTTGCCTCAATGAGCCCATGCAAGGGGCTCAGTTCCGCCTCCAAGGAATGCAAGAGTCCCCTCGGAATGTCAGGAACCTCAACATGCTGAAACGTCTTCATGTTGACGGTCGAGAAGACAGTCCCATGGGCGAGCCCCAGCATCCGAGTAGAGGCGAGTCGAATCAGATGGAACAGGACAGCCGGAGGAATTTCGCCTGGAATGAATGCATAGCACGACTGATTGAAGGCCGCGGAAATCGTCAAGCGCGCCACCAGGCCGACTGTCCCACGCGCCGTCAGGATCACTGCCCCTGCTGGCATGCGCTTAGCGCGAGAGCTCTGCTCGCCGAGTGTCGTGATGCACTCCTCGGTCACCACGAGAGTGCCGGCTACCGAGTTCGCAACATCCTTCACAGAGGCCCATGGGAGGTCGCCATCCCAGAACTCCTCCACTTTACGGTCCGGGGTGCCTCCAAGCACCGGCTCGGCAATCTCCACCATGGGGCGCGAGCCCACCGACCGAACAGCACGGTCGAAGACCGCGTCCGCTAGCTGATCCGCGGTGCTCGCGATGCGCTCATTGACGGCGATCTTGTCGTCCAGCGCCCCAAGTACAGCCGCAATGGCGCGCTGTTCATCAGGTTCCGGAAGACTAATAGGAATCTGCGTGATGTAATTCCTGTTAAGCATTGGCTGGGCAGCGCCGGAATTGTATCCAGAAAAGTCGATCTCCCCCAGCAGGTGATAGACAAACCTAGGGTCATTCCCCATGAAGTCAGTCACGTAAAGCGAGGTATTGAGCGGCCAAAAATCTTCGGCGCAGTATGTAGCGTGCCCCATGGAAGCCCCAGCGCGCCCAACAACGACGCCGGGGGCCTTCGCGATCGCCGTGTCATGAAATCCACTTGGCCCAGCCGCTCCGACCACCGGAACATTTCCCGGGTTCCGGCTCGTCGTCGGAAGGTCGTGGCCACGACGCAGCTTCACAAGCTGGTCAAGCGTAGTGCGAGTCCATTCAGACATCGACCCTCCCCAGCTGCTCGCGCACCATCTTGGCCAGCTCGTCCGACTTGTCGAACAGCTCGTACAGCTCCCCCGTCAGCCGCGCGATCTTCTCCCCGACCGCCTCGGCGTCCTCTTCCTCCGCCTCAGCCGCTCCGACGTACCGCCCGGGCGTCAGGACGTACCCGTGTTCCTGGACCGTCTTGAGGTCCGCGCTCGCGCAGAAGCCCGGCACGTCCGCGTACTTCTCCCCCGCGTCCTTCGCGCTCGTCGTCCCGCGCCATGCGTGGTAGGTCCCCGCGATCTTCGCGAGGTCGGCGTCCGTCAGGACCCGCTCGGTGCGGTCGACCATCTCGCCCATGTCCCGGGCGTCGATGAACAGGATCTCGCCCCGGCGGTCCGCGGCCGCGACCTTCTGCCCCTTCACACCCCCCGGCGACTTGTCCTTCGCCAGGAACCACAAACAAGCCGGGATCGCCGTCGTCCGGAACAGCTGGGCCGGCAGCGCGACCATGCACGCCACCATGTCCCCGTCCACCAGCGCCTGCCGGATCTCCCCCTCGCCGCTCTGCTGGCTGCTCATCGAGCCGTTGGCGAGGACGACGCCCGCCGTTCCCCGCTCCCCCAGCTTGCTGATCATG
This sequence comes from Streptomyces sp. PKA51, assembly GCF_057552455.1. NCBI lineage: Bacteria > Bacillati > Actinomycetota > Actinomycetes > Kitasatosporales > Streptomycetaceae > Streptomyces > Streptomyces sp. PKA51. The sequence goes on along the minus strand of NZ_BAAJPZ010000008.1, from coordinate 121,028 downwards.
TGCTGTAGCCAGGCGTAGTTGGCGTTACCCCTCGGCGGGACACCGAACTTCCACCGCGGGTCCGACTCGTTGCGCGCCCAGTCCTTGATGTTGAAGGGCGGGTTGGCCATCACATAGTCGGCCTTGAGGTCGGGGTGTTTGTCGTCGGCGAAGGTGTCGCCCCAGCGGCCGGCGAGGTTGCCGTCGATGCCGTGAATGGCGAGGTTCATCTTGGCCAGGCGCCAGGTGCGCTCATTGAGCTCCTGGCCGTAGACAGAAATGTCAGCCTTGTGGCCGCGGCCCCGGTGGGCCTCGATGAACTTGGCGGCCTGGACGAACATGCCGCCCGAGCCGCAGGCCGGGTCGTACACCCGGCCCTCGTACGGTTCCAGGACCTCCACAAGGAGACGGACGACGCTGCTCGGGGTGTAGAACTCGCCACCCCGCTTGCCTTCCGCGCGGGCGAAGTTGCCGAGGAAGTACTCGTAGACCTCGCCGAGGACGTCCTGGGCGGGCTTGTCGTCGCTGCCGCCGAAGCGGGCGTCGGTGATGAGGTCGACGAGTTCGGCCATGCGCTTCTTGTCGACGTTGTCCTTGTTGAAGATCTTAGGGAGGACGCCGGTCAGCGACGGGTTGGCCTTCATGATGGCGTCCATCGCCTGGTCGAGGACCTCGCCTACGTTGCCGCTCTTGGCGTTGGCGGAGATCGACGACCAGCGGGCGCTCTCGGGGACCCAGAAAACGTGGTGCCCGGTGTACTCGTCCTGGTCCTCCAGGAACTCCTCCAGACGGTCTTCGGCGATGCCCTCCTCCGCGAGCTCCTTGGCGAGCTGTTCGCGGCGCTCTTCGAAGGCGTCAGAGACGTACTTGAGGAAGATCAGGCCGAGGACGAACTCCTTGTACTGGTTGGCGTCCATGGAGCCGCGCAGCTTGTCGGCGGCCTTCCAGAGGATGGCCTGGATCTCCTTGGGCGTGGAGGCGGTGAACAGCTCCGCCTGGTCGGCGGGCTTCTTCTTCCGGGGAGGCATGGGCGCTCGGGTCTCCTTCACGAGTCGGATGAGGGTCGGACGAGAGGGGGTTCGGTGAGGGTCAGCGTGCCGTCGACGAGGCCGGCGGCGGTCAGGGTGGTCAGGTCGTCGAGGGCCGCCGCGTGCTGGCGCAGCAGGGCTGTTCGGCGGGCGATGTCGGCCAGGAGCGCGTCGTAGCGCTCGGCCTCGTCGCTGGGGAGGTCGGGGATGAGGAGGTCTTCTATGCGGCGGGCGGAGCGGACCGCGCCGCTCACCCGCCGGTGTTCGGTGGCCGCCGAGCGCAGGAGCGCCGCCAGGGCGCGGGGCCTTACGGGATGCTCGGCGTCGGACCGTGCGCGCAGGACGCGGGCGGGGAAGGCCACCACCGACAGGCCCTCGTCGTCGACGTACGCGCCGAAGCTCGGGGTGGCGGTGACGACGATGTCGCCGGGTTCGGTGAAGTAGGCGTGCTCGTAGGTGGTGTGGAGTACGGCGCGGTCGATGCGGTGGCTGCCGACCGCCGCGCTGCCGGTGATCTCGGCCGGGGTGAGGACCGTGTAGTGGCCCGCGCCGCCGGTGAGGAGGTGTTCGGCGGCGATGCGGTGGCCGGGCAGTCGGCGCAGGCGGCGGTCCTTGAGCAGGCGGGCCACGGTGGTGCGGCGGGCCGGCTGGTCGTCGGGGCGCAGGACGGCGTTGGCGCGGATCGTGGGCGCGTGGTCGAGGGCGCTGCGGGTGGCGTCGATCAGCTGCTGGAGGCGGAGTTCGGTCTCGGAGATGCGGGCCGGGCGTTCGACGACGGTGCGGGTGTAGCGGTCGGCGTGCGGGCGGTGCTGTGGGGTGAACGCGGCACCGGGTGCGCTGGTCAGCGCGGTGGCCCGGACGACGGCGGCGTGGCGCGGTTCGTGGCGGCTGTCCGTCCGCCAGCCGGCGTCGCGGAAGATGTCGATGTCCTCGGCCAGCGCGTCCAGGGTCTGCGGGGTGAGGGGGCGTGAGGAGAGGTCGGCGAGGAGGATCTGGCCGGTGCGCTTGTCTTCGGGGGTGCGGTGCAGGAGCCAGATCGCGGTGCGGTGGGCCGGGCGGAAGGGGAGTACGCCTTCGGGGAGGCTGATCGCGGCCTTGAGGAGGTGCTGTTCCAGGAATTCCCGGCGCAGACGGTCCGCTTCCCCGCGGGCGGGCAGGGGCCGGACGAGCGCGTCGGCGGGTCCCAGGACGACGGCGGTGCGGTCCTCGGCGAGGAGGTCGGTGAGGTCCTGCAGGCTCTGCAGGACGGCGAGCGGGCTGCGGGTCTCGGCCGCCTCATAGGGCAGGCAGCAGGCGATGACGTGCGGGTTTCCCCAGTCTTCCGTGGCCAGTTCCTCGCCGTCGGCAAGGTCCATCTCGAATTCCTGGACCCCCTGTGCCATGAGGCGGCGGCGGGCGAGCCGGGCCAGGTCCGGCATCGGGTCCGCGGAGAGAAAGAAGGGTGAGTCCTCGGCGTCGGACACGGATTCGTGCAGGGCGACCAGCAGGTCGCCGCTGCGGGGATGCAGGACGGCGGCCGTCGCTCCTTCCTCGCGCTCGTTCAGTCGCGCGAGGCCGGTCAGGCGGGCCATCGTGCGGCTCACCAGCGGAATCGGTTCATCGGCGACGAGGTCGTCGCAACCCAGGCGGCGGCGCGCGTCCATGACCCGTTCGAGCGCTTCGGCCGGGGTGTAGGCAGCCTCGGTGAGCTGGTCGGCGAGCACGGCGAGCAGGGGGCCCTGACGGTCGGCGTCCGGCAGGTCGCGCAGCTCTCTTTGGAGGAAGGTGTCGTCGAAGTCGGTCTCTGCGGCACGCTCCAGGATCGCCTGCCAGGGCAGGTCGGCAAGGGGTTCGTCGAGGAGCTGGCGCAGGCAGAGCAGCGCCGTCACCGTGTCGACCAGCGCGCGAGCGGGCATCGCGCGCCGCCAGGCGGACAGGGTGTGGAGCACCAGCTCCGCCCGGATCTGGCCGGCGTCGGCATTGCCGCGGCCAGTGGACAGAAGCCATTCGGCGACTTCACGGCCGTCGAAGAGCGGGCTGGCTCCCTCGTACGCGATGGGCTCGGGGAAATCCGCGTGTCGGCGGGCCCAGGTGGTGACGACGGGACGTTGGACCTGGGCCAAGGTCCCGATTTCGGCGTAACTGATCCGCCAGGAGATCTCCTCGGGCAGGATGGGATCGGTTGCTTCACGTGCGCCAGCCATGCGGTTCCGCTCCCTTCGTGACGACTGCCTCGTGCTCTCGGTCGAGAACGTTTCTCCCAGGGGGCACCTCACACGCTACAGCCGGTCGGGCTCTCATCTTCGCCAGCGGTTGATAACCAGGGTTATCAGGTTCTAGAACAATTTCACCTCCAATCTTCTGCCACTGTCGTCACCATCACCCCGGCACCACCCGCCGGGACGCCAGCCCCATCCGAGTCCGACCGCATCGGCGTCCTCATCGCCGCACCTCTGCTCCCTTGCCGGGCACTCACCCCTGTCCGCCTCGACACCACCCGTCCCGTAAGGCCGCTCGTGTTACCAAACCGCACCGCAACCTCGCCCCAGGAGACCTCTGTGTCCAGCACCGCGTCGAAGCGCACCCTGTACCGCCTGACCCACGTCAAGGCGACCCCTGAGTCGATGCTCGAAGCCCTCGACGTCGACGCCCTCGACACCCTGGACGCGGTCGTGCGCGACGTCAGCGATCACATGGGAGTTCCCGCCCTCGCGGTGTCCTTCGCCGTAGCGAAGGAGGAAGCCGCCTGGGGCAAGGACATCCTCCGGCTCACCGACGGGTCGGACCTGCTGCAGAGCGAGCAGCGCACCGGCGCACTGCTCATGCTCGCCGTCGATGGCGCGGTGTACGCGATCGGCTTCGACCAGGGGTACCGGCTTCTCCCCACCCAGCTCAAGGACGCGCGCTTCGGTCTGTCCTTCGGTATCCGCGCCATCAACCCGCGTCAGGTGCGGGACTTCACTGCCAGCGTCCTCGGCCAGGCGCGCATCGACAGTTCTCTGATCCATGCCGGCGCCTCCGTACCGGCACTCGGCCTCCGGGACCACGGGCGGATCATCCGCCACCTCGGCGGCTACCTCGACGAAGTCGACCTCACCGCAGGGAGCGGCACCAGTAACGGGGCCATGACCGCGGAAGGCGGCATCGGTCTCCGTATCAAACTCGGCACCACCCCCGCCACACTGATCAAGGACATCCGCGCCATCGCCGCGATCTGCGAGCACGTCGTTCCCCACCCCGACCTGGCCTTCGTCGAGCACATCACCGCGGTCAAGGACCCTTCCCTCATCGACGCGCTCGACGCGGAACTGGACGCCACGCTCGGCCGTCCCGCAGACGGCCGGATCATCACCGCCGTCCCCTTCTCCCAGAGCACCGACCTGCCCCGGTCCACCGCCTGCACCATCAAGATCGGGTCCTGCCCGCCCCACCTCCGGGACGAGTTCAGTCTCGACTACGTCCTGGAGCGGGCCCGTGTGATCAAGGCAGGCGCCCGCGTCACGGCGCTCCGGCAGGGCACCGTCGAACTGTTTCGTGACACGCTCTCCGCACGGACCGCGCTCGCCCCGCGCACCGCCTCCCTGGAAGCCCTGTCCAAGGAAACCGCCATGAAGTGGATCGAGGCCACTTTCTCCCTCGGCTCCCGCACGTTCTGTCTGCTCGACGGTGAGTGGTACGAGCTCGGGGCGGGCTACCTGCGCAACGTCAACGAGACCGTGGCTCCCTTGTTCCCCGACGCGCCCTCCGTCGATCTCCCCCGCTGGCCGCTCGTCGAGAAGCTCAACAAGAAGGGTATGCGCGTGATGCGTCCCGTAGACGAAGGCGACTACAACAAGCTGGCCGCCCAGGCCCGTCGCGGCTGGGTCTGCCTGGACAAGAAGAATGTCCACAACCCCTTTCGGGCAAGCAACTCCGTCGAGATCTGCGACCTGTTCACCGAGGACGACACTCTTGTCCTCGTGAAGCCCGCGCACTCCTCAAGCCCGCTGAGTCACCTGTTCAGCCAGGCGCGCGTCTCCGTTGAGCTCCTGTTCGAGAACGCGGCCGTACGCGCGGAGTTCGCCCGGTCCGTACACGTCAACAGCGATCCGGCCCGCAGCATCCCCGAGGACTTCACCCCGCGCCGCGTCGTCTTCGCGATCCTTCTGAAGGACGGAGCCAAGCTCACGCCGGACTCCCTCTTCCCGTTCTCCGCCATCACCCTGGCCCAGACCGCGAAAGCCCTCGCCGCTCGCGGCGTGACCGTCGAAGTCATCAGCGTCGAAAGCGAGTCGGCCCAGTCCGCCATGCTCGACGAGGCTGCATAGCCGCCCGGGCCCGCTCACCACGTGCAGCGCTCCCGGAGCCTGGCCGAATCCGCTTCCCCTTGAGCGCACCCCTACCTGCGAGCGGCCGACGCTCCCACTCATGTGCCGCATCACCGCCGTCAAGGAGTACTGGAATGAGCTGGCTCACTGGGACATGGACGCCCCGGAGACGAAAGCCGAGGCACTGACGCCTCCTGAAGCTGATCGACCACGACCCACGGCCCTGACCGGCTGAGGCGCCCCCGGCCGGGCCTGCCGTCAGGCTTCCGGCTCAGGGCTGTCGAGGCCGAGTTCGATCACCGCGAGTGCACGAGTGGGGCCCTGACCCCGGATTTTGGACACCGGAGAAACTTGGGTCTTGATGCTCCAGGAGAACGGAGTCCCTGTGGGGATGAAGCACTACCCCGCCGAGTCCAAGACGGACGCGATTCGCGTTGTACCGGTCGAGGCCGGGCTCGACGATCAAGTCCGTCGCCGGCGATCTCGGAGTGAACACCGAGACGCTGAGGAACTGGATCCGGGCTGCCGATGGACGTCGGGTCGGTGCCCATTCCTCGCCGCTGGCCGTCGTCCCGGGCAGTAGTGACGCCGTCGAGGCGGAGCTGCCCGCTGCCCGCTGCCCGCAAGAGGATCCGTGAGCTGGAGGAAGAACCCCCGCTCCTACTGAGCCGGACTAAGGGAAATCACACCGCCACGAGCCGGACCCGCTCGCCGCACAGCTTGGCCATGTCGTCAATATCGGAAGTCAGCATGACCACGGGGCGGTGCTGTCGCAGCGCGGCCTCGGCGACGGCCGCATCGATCGCGTACTTGTGTCCGTGCAATCCGGCATTCATCAGCAACTTCGAGGCAGCCCTCGCCTCCTCGTCACCGACCGGGACGACCCGCAGCCCGGAAAGCACCCAGTTCAGGCGTGACTTGTTCGTACGGGCGTGGACGGCCTCGATGATGGTGAGCGCACTGATCACGACCTCCATGCCACGCGAGCGCGCCTCAGCGATCAGAGCCACCACCTGTTCTTCGTCAGCGAGCAGCTTCGAGAGTCCCTCGCTGTCGAGGACGAGCGTCCCCTCGTGACTCAGCCTGCGGCGGGCCACTCGGCCTCCTCGGCGAACACCTCGTCGAAGACCTGCCGCGCCCGCTGACGAGCTGGCTCGGAGACGGGCCCCTTGCGGCTCTCGTAGTCCGCCAGGTACTCGTCCAGGACCTGTCCGCGCAGCTCACGCTCGACCGCCTCGGCGATGAACGCGGAGAACTCCCGCTTGCCCACGCGAGCCCGGATCGCCTCCGCGGTCCCCTCCGGCAGCGACAAGCTCACCCGCGTCGCTGGCCCTTCCCCGATGCTGTACGTCGCCTCAGCCATACCCCCGATTGTGTCAAACGAGTAGGAAAAGCGCCACGTCTGCACTACCTTCACAGCTCGGTCAGCGCCCCGCTCACGCAAATCCCAGCACGGGCACCCCTATCCCATCCCAGCACGATCCCAGCACGGTAGGGATGAGCAGGGGTGATGACAGGTGACGAAGGGCCAGCTATCCCAGCACCATCCCAGCACGGGAAAAAAATAAAGGGCCCGACTCGGGAGAGTCGGACCCTCTCTGACCTGCACGTTTGCCAGATCAGCGACGTGGTGGTAAGTCGCCCACTACACGTTGAAGCGGAACTCCACCACGTCGCCGTCCGCCATCACGTAGTCCTTGCCCTCCATGCGGGCCTTGCCCGCGGCGCGGGCCTCGGCTACGGAGCCGGTGGCGACGAGGTCCTCGAAGGAGATGACCTCGGCCTTGATGAAGCCCTTCTGGAAGTCGGTGTGGATCACACCGGCGGCCTCGGGGGCCGTCGCGCCCTTCTTGATCGTCCAGGCGCGGGACTCCTTGGGGCCGGCCGTCAGGTAGGTCTGCAGGCCGAGGGTGTCGAAGCCGACGCGGGCCAGGGTGGCAAGGCCGGGCTCCTCGGCGCCGACGGACTGCAGGAGCTCCATGGCGTCCTCCTCGTCCAGCTCGGCGAGGTCGGCCTCCAGCTTGGCGTTGAGGAAGATGGCCTCGGCGGGGGCGACCAGGGCGCGCTGCTCGTCCTTGAAGGCCTCGTCGGTCAGCTCGTCCTCGTCGACGTTGAAGACGTAGAGGAAGGGCTTGGTGGTCAGCAGGTGGAGGTCGTGCAGGAGCTCGGCCTTCTCGGAGCCCTGGACGATGCCGGCCGAGAAGAGGGTGGTGCCCTCCTCCAGGATGGCCTTGGCCGCCTCGACCGCCGCGACCTTGGGCGCGACGTCCTTCTTGATCCGCATTTCCTTCTGCAGGCGCGGCAGAACCTTCTCGATGGTCTGCAGGTCCGCGAGGATCAGCTCGGTGTTGATGGTCTCGATGTCGTCCTTGGGCGAGACCTTGCCGTCGACGTGGACGACGTTCTCGTCCTTGAAGGCGCGGATGACCTGGCAGATGGCGTCCGACTCGCGGATGTTCGCCAGGAACTTGTTGCCCAGGCCCTCGCCCTCGCTGGCGCCGCGCACGATGCCGGCGATGTCGACGAAGTCGACGGTGGCGGGCAGGATGCGCTGGGAGCCGAAGATCTCGGCCAGCTTGGTCAGGCGGGCGTCCGGCACGCCCACGACGCCGACGTTGGGCTCGATGGTGGCGAACGGGTAGTTGGCCGCCAGGACGTCGTTCTTGGTCAGGGCGTTGAACAGGGTCGACTTGCCGACATTCGGCAGACCGACGATTCCGATCGTGAGCGACACGTGGCGACTTCCCGTGGGTTCCGTAGGGACGAGGGGCGCGCGCCCCGTGACGCGGCCGGTCCCCCAGTCTACGGGGCGGTGGCGCACACCGGCCCCTGACGGATGATCCCTCGAACACACGCCCAAGGTGGTGCAAACGGCGTGTCCCGCCCCGGATTCCGCTCGGGGGCCTGCCTAGTTTGGTCGCGTGGAGCAACCCAGCACGCGCACCCCCCAGCGGGGGCCCCGTCGTGGATCCCCCGTGCCCCGCCCCTCCGCCCCCGTGGGACAGCGCCACGGCGCCGCCCGCGAGCACGAGCGGCACTCCGGGCCCGGCCCGCGCCCGGTCCTGCGGCGGCTGCCCGCCGCCCGGCTGACCGGGCTGGGCAGCGGGCTGCTGACGACGCTGGCCATGCTGGCCGCCGGTTATCTGGATTCGCTGGTGGGCGGCTCGCCCCGGCTGTACGGCGGGTGCTTCCTGCTGGCCGCCGCGGCCTGCGCCCTGTGGGTGCGCCCGGTGGACCTGATGACCGCCCCGGTGAGCGTGCCCATCGCCTACGCGGTGGGGGCGATCCCGCTCAGCGACGCCTCGGGCGGCTTCGTGGGACGGGTGATGAGCCTGGTGACCATGTTGTCGCTGAGCGCGGCCTGGCTCTACAGCGGCACCCTGCTCGCCGGGCTGATCGCGCTCTGCCGCCGGATCGCCCTGATCAGGGTGCGCCGACGGGAACGACGGCAGCGGCGGCAGCAGCCATCGCGGCCCCCACGATCCCCGCGTTGTTCTGCAGACGGGCGGGGACGACCTCGGCGCTGACGCCCTCGATCAGCGGCAGGAACTTCTCCGCCTTGCGGCTGACGCCGCCGCCGATCACGAACAGCTCGGGCGAGAACAGCATCTCCACGTGGGCCAGGTAGCGCCCCACCCGCTTGGCCCAGCGGCCCCAGGTGAGGTCCTCCTCCTCCTTGGCCCGGGTGGAGGCGCGGGTCTCCGCGTCGTGGCCCTGCAGCTCCAGGTGGCCCAGCTCGGTGTTGGGCACCAGCCGGCCGCCCGAGAACAGGGCGCTGCCGATGCCGGTACCGAAGGTCAGGACGACGACCGTGCCCGTACGGCCCTTGCCGGCGCCGTGGGTCATCTCGGCCAGGCCGGCCGCGTCCGCGTCGTTGAGCACCGTCACCGGCACGCCGAGGGCCTCGCCGAGCAGAGCGGCGGCATCCGTGCCGATCCAGCTCTTGTCGACGTTGGCGGCCGTACGCGTCGTGCCGTCCACCACCACGCCGGGGAACGTCACCCCCACCGGCCCGCCCGGCCGGCCGAAGTGCCCGACCACCTGCCGCACGCCCTCGGCCACCGCCTGCGGGGTGGCCGGGTGCGGGGTGAGCACCTTGAAGCGTTCCTGCACGAGCTCCCCGCGGACCGGGTCCACGGGAGCCCCCTTGATGCCCGATCCGCCGATGTCCACGCCGAATGCGTTCATACGAACACGCTACGGCGTGGCGACGGCCGTCACCCCTCGGACGGGGTGTCCTCGGCGGGGGCGACCAGGGTCGCGGCCTCGGCCCGCAGGTCGCGCCGGAGCTCCTTGGGGAGCGAGAAGGTGATCGACTCCTCGGCGGCCTTGATCGTCTCGACGTCCTCGTAGCCGCGCCGGGCGAGCCACTCCAGGACGCCGTCGACGAGGATCTCCGGGACGGAGGCGCCGGAGGTGACGCCGACGGTGTTCACGCCCTCCAGCCACGCCTCGTCGATCTCCTCGGCGAAGTCCACCAGGTGGGCGTCGCGGGCGCCGGCGCCGAGGGCCACCTCGACCAGGCGCTTGGAGTTGGAGGAGTTGCGCGAGCCGACGACGATGACGAGGTCGGCCTCGGCGCCCATCTGCTTCACGGCCAGCTGGCGGTTCTGCGTGGCGTAGCAGATGTCGTCGCTGGGCGGCGACTGCAGCAGCGGGAAGCGCTCCTTGAGCGCGTCGACGGTCTCCATGGTCTCGTCGACCGACAGCGTGGTCTGGGAGAGCCACACGACCTTCTCCGGGTCGCGGATCTCGACGTTCGCCACGTCCTTGGGGCCGTCGACGAGCTGGATGTGCTCGGGGGCCTCGCCGGAGGTGCCGATGACCTCCTCGTGGCCCTCGTGGCCGATCAGGAGGATGTCGTAGTCCTCCTTGGCGAAGCGGACGGCCTCCTTGTGCACCTTGGTCACCAGGGGGCACGTGGCGTCGATGGTGGCCAGCTTGCCGCGCGCGGCCTCCTCGTGGACGGTCGGGGCCACGCCGTGCGCCGAGAAGATGACGATGTTGCCCTCGGGCACCTCGAACGTCTCGTCGACGAAGATCGCACCCTTCTTCTCCAGCGTCTTGACGACGTACTTGTTGTGCACGATCTCGTGCCGCACGTAGACGGGCGCGCCGTACTGCTCGAGGGCCTTCTCGACGGCGATGACGGCACGGTCCACGCCCGCGCAGTAGCCACGGGGGGCTGCGAGCAGGACCTTGCGGGCGGAGGTGGCAGTCATGCGGTCCATCGTACGGGCCCCCACCCACCGGCGTGCCCCGCCCGGCCGCCCGCCGGCCGCACCGAATACTGACCCCATGGCCCCTCGCTCCGCCCCGCGTGCCGCCGTGCCGCCGCCGCACGGGGACGAGTCGCTGCGCCGGTCCCTGTCCTTCCGCGACCTGGTCGTCTACGGGCTGCTGTTCATCGCGCCCATGGCGCCGGTCGGCGTCTTCGGCACGCTGTCGGCCAAGTCCCACGGCGCGGTGGCGCTGGTCTACCTCGTCGCGACCCTGGCCATGGCCTTCACGGCGCACTCGTACGCCCGCATGGTGCGGGTCGCCCCGCAGGCCGGCTCGGTGTACGCGTACGCCCGGCTCGGGCTCGGCGAGGGGCCCGGCTTCGTGGCCGGCTGGATGGCGATGCTCGACTACCTGCTCATCCCCGCCGTCGCCTATCTCTTCTCCGGCATCGCCCTGCACGCCCTTCTGCCCGCGGTCGCGCAGTGGGCGTGGACGGCGATCGCCGTCGCGGTGACCACCGGGCTCAACCTGTGGGGCGTCCGCACGGCGGCCCGCGTGGGCCTGCTGGTCCTGGCCATGGAGATCGCCGTCCTCGCCGTCTTCGTGGCGGCCGCCGCGGTCGCCCTGGCGCAGGGCGGGGCGCGCCGCGACTGGCTCGCGCCGCTCACGGGGGAGGGCGCCTTCGATGCGGGCGCCGTGCTGACGGCCGTGTCGGTGGCGGTGCTCTCGTACCTGGGCTTCGACGCGATCGCCACCTTCGCGGAAGAGGCCGCGGGCGGCTCGCACAAGGTCGCCCGGGCCGTGCTCACGTGCCTGGCAGTCGCGGGCGTGCTCTTCGTCGTCCAGACCTACCTGGCCGCCCTGCTGGCCCCCGTCCCGCCCGCCGAACTGGCGGCACGGCCGGCCCGGCAGGGAGCGGCCTTCTACGACACGGTCGACGCGGCCACGGGCACGTGGCTGCACCACCTGGTGGCGGCGAGCAAGGCTCTCGGCGCGGCGTTCGCCGCCCTGGCCGGGCAGGCGGCGGCCGGGCGCCTGCTGTACGCGATGGCGCGCGACCGGCGCCTGCCCCGGGCGCTGGCGAAGGTGGACGGCGGTTCGGGCGTCCCCCGGCGGGCGCTGCTGGGCGCGGCCGCGGTCACGCTGATCGCGGCGGTGTGGGCGGCGTGGCGCCCGGACGGCCTCGACCGGCTGGTGTCCGTGGTCAACGTGGGCGCGCTGTGCGCGTTCGCGCTGCTGCACCTGTCGGTCCTGGCGTGGTTCCGGGGACGGGGGGCGGTGGTGCCGGTGTGCGGGCTGGGGGTGGTGCTGGCGGTGCTGGCGAACGCGGCGTCGACGGCACAACTTGTCGGCGTGGCCTGGCTCGCGGTGGGCCTCGTGGTGCTGGCCCTCCAGTGGCGCTCGGCGCCGGGGTGAGGGCACCGTCCGGCCGGCGGGACCGGGGCCCGGCCCGCCGCAGGCGCACCACCCGCGACCCGCACCCCTGTCAGCCCTCCCCACTACGCTCGCCCCATGGCTGTGCACACCTCCCCCGACGCCCCGCTCCCCGTCGGCCAGGTCAGTCGCCTCATCGGCGGGTGGATCGACCGGCTGGGCGCCATCTGGGTCGAGGGGCAGATCACCCAGCTCTCCCGGCGTCCGGGCGCCGGCGTGGTGTTCCTGACGCTGCGCGACCCCTCGCACGACATCTCGCTGACCGTCACCTGTTACCGGGCCGTCTTCGACCGGGTCGCGGACGTCGTCTCCGAGGGCGCCCGGGTGGTCGTGCACGCGAAGCCGGAGTGGTACGCCCCGCGGGGGCAGCTGTCGCTGCGGGCGGCGGAGATCCGTCCGGTGGGGGTGGGCGAGCTGCTGGCGCGGTTGGAGCAGCTGAAGAAGTCCCTGGCCGCGGAGGGTCTGTTCGCGCCCGAGCGCAAGCGGCCGCTGCCTTTCCTGCCGCAGCTGATCGGCCTGGTGTGCGGCCGGGCGTCCGCCGCCGAGCGGGACGTGCTGGAGAACGCGCGGCACCGCTGGCCGGCGGTGCGCTTCGAGGTGCGCAACGTGCCGGTGCAGGGGGTGCACGCCGTGCCCGCCGTGGTCGAGGCCGTGCGGGAGCTGGACGCGCACGCCGAGGTGGACGTGATCGTCGTGGCGCGCGGTGGCGGCAGCGTGGAGGATCTGCTGCCGTTCTCGGACGAGGAGCTCGTGCGGGCGGTGGCCGCCTGCCGTACGCCGGTGGTGTCGGCCATCGGCCACGAGCCGGACACGCCGCTGCTGGACCTGGTGGCCGACCTGCGGGCCTCGACGCCCACGGACGCGGCGAAGCGCGTGGTGCCCGACGTGGGCGAGGAGCTGGCGCGGGTGCGTCAGCTGCGGGAGAGGGCGCTGCGCTGTGTGACGGCGCACCTGGACCGGGAGGAGCGGGGGCTGGCGGCGGCGCGGGCGCGGCCGTGCATGGAGCGGCCGCAGCGGATGGTGGAGGAGCGTGCGGAGCAGGTGGACGCGCTGACGGCGCGGGCCCGGCGCACGCTGGGCCACCTGCTGGACCGGGCGGAGTCGGAGCTGGGGCACACCCGGGCCCGGGTGGTGGCGCTCTCGCCGGCGGCGACGCTGCGCCGGGGGTACGCGGTGCTGCAGCGTGCGGACGGGCACGTGGTGCGCTCGCCGGAGGAAGTGGCGCCGCAGGAGCGGCTGCGGGCACGGGTGGCGGAGGGCGAGTTCGCGGTGGAGGCCGTGGCGGGGGCCGACGCGCCTGCGGCCGCGGGGCCGGGCGCTGTCGTACCCCCCGCATAGGCTGGTGGGCATGGCGACGACGACTGGTGCCGGTGGGGCCGTGGACGATCTCGATGCGCTGGGCTACGAGCAGGCGCGCGACGAGCTGATCGAGGTGGTGCGCCGGCTGGAGGCGGGCGGCACGACGCTGGAGGAGTCGCTGGCCCTGTGGGAGCGGGGCGAGGCGCTGGCGAAGGTGTGCCGGCGCTGGCTGGAGGGGGCGCGGGCGCGGCTGGACGCGGCGCTGGCGCAGGAGGAGGCGGCCGAGGCGGCGGAGGAGCCGGCGGAGTCCGACTGACGTATGCGCGCATGGCGATGTGACCCGGGTCTCACCAGCTCCCGAGTTAGTTGAAAATTCATCTATCTCGGCGTACGTTGGGCGAGTCGGCAAAGCCGCACTCCGTACCGCTTTTGGAAGGTTGCACCGCCATGACCCTCGCCCTCGACGCCGCCGCCCAGGACCTGCTGTTCCGCGAGGCCCACACCGCCAACACCTTCACCGACGAGCCGGTGACCGACGAGCAGCTGCAGGCCGTCTACGACCTGATCAAGCTCGCCCCCACCGCCTTCAACCAGTCGCCGCTGCGCATCGTGCTGGTCCGCTCGGCCGAGGCCCGCGAGCGCCTGGTGCCGCTGATGGCCGAGGGCAACCAGGCCAAGACCGCGGCCGCGCCGCTGGTGGCCATCCTCGCCGCGGACAACGAGTTCCACGAGGAGCTGCCGGCCCTGCTGCCGCACTTCCCGCAGGCCAAGGAGCTGTTCTTCAGCGAGCGCCCGGTCCGCGAGCAGTCCGCCGCGATGAACGGCGCCCTGCAGGCCGCGTACTTCATCCTCGGCATCCGCGCCGCCGGCCTGGCCGCCGGCCCGATGACCGGCTTCGACTTCGCGGCCGTGCAGAAGGAGTTCCTGGACGACGACCACACGCCGCTGATGATCGTCAACATCGGCAAGCCGGGCGCGGACGCCTTCTACCCGCGCTCCCCGCGCCTGTCCTACGAGCAGGCCGTCACCACCGTCTGACGCTCCTGCAGTCAGCAGCTCCTTCCGGCCGCCGTGCGCGCGCCCCGGGTCAGCCCTTGGCCTTCCCGGTGCGCAGCGCGGCGGCCATTTCCATGAGCCGCTCCTGCGGGGCGCTGCCGGTCACCACGGTGGTCACGCCCGGCTCCTCGCGCACCAGCGCGTTGTACTTCGGCCCCTCGTAGCGCTGCCAGACCACGTCGCCGATCTTCTCGGTGCGGCCGGTCCTCTCGGCGCGCTGCGTCACCTCGTCGACGAAGGCCGGGGCCGGGCCGTCGCTCTGCTCGACCGCCACGTACTTGCGCTGCGGGTCGAGGAAGCCCAGGTGCCACGCGGAGCCCTGCTTGCCGCCCGCCTTGTACGACACGGACGTCGCCCGCCAGCCCTCGCCCAGGCCCTCGGGGGCGGCCACCGGGTAGGGCGCGGCGCGGCGCGCGGTGTCGAGCTCGACGCGGTAGCCGATGGTGCGCACCGGGTCGCCGCTCTCGTCGTGCGGGATGAAGAGGTAACTGAGTACGGCCACCGGGATCACCACTGCCAGCGACAGCACCATGTTCCGGATGGTCTGGGTCTTGCCGTTCCTACCTGCCACGCCCCCATCGTCCCCCATGCCGCGAGGGATCTTGACGCCGACCTGACTGCTCAAACGTGGGGCGCCCTGCTCACTTAGGCAATCAACCGATAAAGTCATGACACCCTCACCCTCCCGGCCCACCCGTGGCCCGGGAGGAGCCCCACGGCCGCCGCCGTACAGAGCCGCCGTACAGAAAGGTGCGCCCCGATGTCCGATCACCACCTGCCCTCCCAGCTCGAGGTCAGTCCGGAGGCACCCGACCGCAACCTCGCGCTGGAGCTCGTCCGTGTCACCGAGGCCGGTGCCATGGCCTCGGGCCGCTGGGTGGGCCGCGGTGACAAGAACGGCGCCGACGGCGCGGCCGTCCGGGCCATGCGCGCGCTGATCCACACCGTCTCCATGAACGGCGTCGTGGTCATCGGCGAGGGCGAGAAGGACAACGCCCCGATGCTCTACAACGGCGAGCGGGTCGGCGACGGCACCGGCGCCGAGTGCGACGTGGCCGTGGACCCGGTCGACGGCACCACGCTGACCGCCAAGGGCATGGCCAACGCGGTCTCCGTGCTGGCCGTCGCCGAGCGGGGCACGATGTTCGACCCGTCCGCGGTCTTCTACATGGACAAGCTGGTGACGGGCCCGGAGGCGGCCGACTTCGTCGACATCGACGCGCCCGTCGCGGTGAACATCCGCCGCATCGCCAAGGCCAAGCGCTCCTCCGTCGAGGACGTCACGGTCGTCGTCCTGGACCGCCCCCGGCACGAGGGCCTGGTCAAGGAGATCCGCGAGGCCGGCGCCCGCATCAAGTTCATCTCCGACGGCGACGTGGCCGGCGCGATCATGGCGGCCCGCGAGGGCACCGGCGTCGACCTGCTGCTCGGTGTCGGCGGCACGCCGGAGGGCATCATCGCGGCCTGCGCGATGAAGTGCCTGGGCGGCACGATCCAGGCCAAGCTGTGGCCGAAGGACGCCGAGGAGCGGCAGCGGGCGCTGGACGCCGGTCACGACCTCGACCGCGTCCTGCACACGGACGACCTGGTCAGCGGGGAGAACGTGTTCTTCGTCGCCACCGGCATCACCGACGGCGAGCTGCTGCGCGGCGTGCGCTACCGCTCCGAGACGGCGACCACCCAGTCGCTGGTCATGCGCTCGAAGTCGGGCACGATCCGCCTGATCGACTCCGAGCACCGGCTGTCGAAGCTGCGCGCCTACAGCACCATCGACTTCGAGCGCCCCAGCTGACGCAGCGGCGCTCCCTGCGCACCCAACGGGCCGGGCCCCGCCGTCGAACGGCGGGGCCCGGCCCGTGGTGGAGACGACAGGCGGCCAAAGAGCGCGGCGTCAGCCCGCGGCGGCCACCCGTGCGGCGCGCTGGAGGTCGGCGTCCCGGCGGCGGCGCCGGGCGAGCACGACCCGGCGCTCGGCCGCGGTGAGCCCGCCCCACACCCCGTACGGCTCGGGCTGCAACAGCGCGTGCTCCCGGCACTCGACCATGACCGGGCACCGGGCACAGACGCGCTTGGCGGCCTCCTCGCGGGAAAGCCGGGCAGCGGTGGGTTCCTTTGATGGTGCGAAGAAAAGCCCTGCCTCGTCCCGGCGGCACACCGCCTCCGAATGCCAGGGGCCGGCCTGTTCCCGAGCGGAAATCCGCTGGGACGGAACGGCGGCTTCCTGCAGGGGCTGATGCGGTAGCAGCACGGTCTACTCCTGACGACGGCTTTGCTTGGCCGATTTGAGTCACCTTTGCCCGCCTCGACGCGCACGGCCCTTCGCACCCGCAGCCGTCCGAGAGGCGATGCACCAAGCTTTACCCGCTGTGCGCGAGCTTATTCACACCGTTGCCATGAGCGGAATATCCTCGCCTGCCCCGTCACCCCTCCCGGCTCAGCCGCTTGATCCGCTTGCCCCGCCGGGGCCGCGCCTCCACGCCGCCGAAGAGGGCGAATCCCGTGACGATCACCATCGGCGCGTCCGGGTCGGGGGACTCGTTGGCCCGCACCTCGAAGCCGCCGAAGATGCCGGTTCCGGAGCCGCGCAGGGTCACATTCTCGGGCACCTTGATTTCCACGCCGCCGAAGGCGCACCAGGCGTTGATGACGACCTGCCGGTGCTCGAACAGCGCCTCCGTGAGGTCCACCTCCACACCGCCGAACACCGCGACGGCATTCGTGCGCGCACCCACCCGCCAGCGGCCCTTGCGACTGGCGCCGCCGAAGACGGCGACGAGATTCTCGGCCGGCGCCACGACGGGGCGTACGGAGGCGTCGTACGGGCGCGTGGCGACGGGCCCCGCGGCCGCGGGGGCCCGGGCGGCCTCCCGGCCGCCGGGCAGGTCGTGCACCAGCGGCTCCAGCTCCGCGTGCGTCTTCGCGCCGTAGACCGCGCCGACGCGCTCGGAGTGCTCCTCGGCCGTCAGCCGGCCCTCGGCGAGCGCCTCGCGCAGGATGCCGGCGACCCGGTCGCGGTCGGCGTCGGAGGCGCGCAGCGCGGGCGGTGCGCCCTGTCCGGGCGGTCCGGGCTGCTTGGTGAGCGACACGCGCTCGGGGGATGAGTCGTCCACGTTCCTCAGAGTAGCGATACGCGATAGATCGCGATAGCAGGAGGATCGGCCACCCCCGTGACCGCCCCCGTGACCGCCCCCGCGACCACCAAGTGAGTCCTACCTCACCTGCGTCGGCACCTCCGGGGGTTTTAGGCTGTTTCAGCGCTGCCGAAGACGTCGGCGCACAGCCGTCTGCCGAGTGAGGAATGGCCGCCGCGATGCCCGCGAAGTCAGCGAACTCAGAGTTTGCGTACACCGACCTGCTGCCCCTGGGCGAGGACACCACGCCGTACCGCCTGGTGACCGCCGAGGGCGTGTCCACCTTCGAGGCGGACGGCCGCACCTTCCTCAAGGTCGAGCCGGAGGCGCTGCGCAAGCTCGCCGCCGAGGCCATCCACGACATCCAGCACTTCCTGCGGCCCGCGCACCTCGCGCAGCTGCGGAAGATCATCGACGACCCCGAGGCGTCCGCCAACGACAAGTTCGTCGCGCTGGACCTGCTCAAGAACGCCAACATCGCCGCCGCCGGCGTCCTGCCCATGTGCCAGGACACCGGTACCGCGATCGTCATGGGCAAGCGCGGCCAGAACGTGCTGACCGAGGGCGAGGACGAGAAGGCCCTCTCCCGCGGCATCTTCGACGCCTACACCGAGCTCAACCTGCGCTACTCGCAGATGGCCCCGCTGACCATGTGGGACGAGAAGAACACCGGCTCCAACCTGCCGGCGCAGATCGAGCTGTACGCCACCGACGGCGGCGCCTACAAGTTCCTCTTCATGGCCAAGGGCGGCGGCTCGGCCAACAAGTCCTTCCTCTACCAGGAGACGAAGGCCGTGCTCAACGAGGCGAGCATGATGAAGTTCCTGGAGGAGAAGATCCGCTCGCTGGGCACGGCCGCCTGCCCGCCGTACCACCTGGCGATCGTCGTCGGCGGCACCAGCGCCGAGTACGCGCTGAAGACCGCGAAGTACGCCTCCGCGCACTACCTCGACGAGCTGCCGGAGGAGGGCTCCCCGCTCGGCCACGGCTTCCGCGACAAGGAGCTGGAGGAGAAGGTCTTCGAGCTCACGCAGAAGATCGGCATCGGCGCCCAGTTCGGCGGCAAGTACTTCTGCCACGACGTCCGCGTCGTGCGCCTGCCGCGCCACGGCGCGTCCTGCCCGGTGGCCATCGCGGTCTCCTGCTCCGCCGACCGCCAGGCCGTCGCGAAGATCACCGCCGAGGGCGTCTTCCTGGAGCAGCTGGAGACCGACCCGGCGCGCTTCCTGCCCGACACCACCGAGGAGCAGCTGGCCGAGGAGGGCGACGTCGTGCGCATCGACCTCAACCGGCCGATGGACGAGATCCTCGCCGAGCTCACCAAGTACCCCGTCAAGACCCGGCTCTCGCTGACCGGCCCGCTGGTCGTCGCGCGCGACATCGCCCACGCGAAGATCAAGGAGCGGCTGGACGCGGGCGAGGAGATGCCGCAGTACCTTCGCGACCACCCGGTCTACTACGCGGGCCCGGCCAAGACCCCCGAGGGCTACGCCTCGGGCTCCTTCGGCCCGACGACGGCCGGCCGCATGGACTCCTACGTCGAGCAGTTCCAGGCCGCGGGCGGCTCGAAGATCATGCTCGCCAAGGGCAACCGCAGCAAGCAGGTCACCGACGCGTGCGCCGCCCACGGCGGCTTCTACCTCGGCTCGATCGGCGGCCCGGCGGCGCGCCTGGCGCAGGACTGCATCAAGAAGGTCGAGGTCGTCGAGTACGAGGAGCTCGGCATGGAGGCGGTCTGGAAGATCGAGGTCGAGGACTTCCCGGCGTTCATCGTCGTGGACGACAAGGGCAACGACTTCTTCACGGACCCGGCGCCGGCCCCGACGTTCATGACGATCCCGGTGCGCAAGTAGTCACCGGCGGGGGTCCGGGGGCCAGGCCCCGGACCCCCGCATCACGCGGGGTTACGCGAAGCGCTGCGCGCCCGAGCCGTCGCACTTCTGCAGGCGCACCGGCTCCTTCGCGCCCGCCAGCGTCAGGCACAGGTCCTGCGCCGCCGTCGGGCGGAACGTCGAGCCCGCCCGCACGAACTGCTGGTTCGCACCACCGTGGCAGTTCCACAGGGTCACCGCCGCCCCGGCCGTGTACCGGCCGCCGGGGACGTCCACGCACCGGTCGTGCGTGAGTGCCGTGTGCAGGGAGCCGCGCCCGGCGTCGTACCACCACTGCTGGTTGCGGGCTCCGGTCGTGCAGGGCCAGCCGCCCACCGCGGTGCCGTCGGCGCTGGCGGCGCCGTACGCGTCCACGCAGGTGCCCGCCGCTTCGCCGCGCAGCGGCCGGTACGCGTCGTCCCACGCGCCCGCGTACAGCTGCGGCGTGCCCGTGCTGGCGGGGTCGGCGCAGCCGGCCTCGCGGTGGCCGGACGTGTACAGCTGGGTGAGGCAGGACGCGAAGGCGCCGTGGCCGCGCCGGTTGGGGTGGAAGGACTGCCGTACGGAGTTGGCGTCCGGCGGGAAGGGGTTGGACAGCTCGATCCACAGCCCGCGCGCCCAGGGGTCCTCCATGCACACCTCGTGCCCGTGGAAGAGGCGGGAGTTGTCGAGGAAGTACACGCCGGTGTCCCGGGCGACCTGGCGCATGCCGCGTTCGAAGGCGGGCACCGCGTGGTTGCGGCCCCAGGCGGCGTCGGAGGTGTGGCCGACGCAGCCGCCGGGGATCTTGCCGGGGAAGTCGGGGTTGTCCTCGATGTCGGGCCCGATGGGGCTGGGGTAGCCCATGACGACGAGTTTGTAGTCGCCGTCGGCGTAGCCGGCGTCCGTCATGACCTTGCGCAGGTCCCGTACGGTCGCCTCGACCTTGGGCACCAGGCCGTCGACGCGGGCCTGCCAGCCGGGGGCGTACTTGGGCTCGCAGGGGCCCTGCAGCAGCAGGTAGCGCTCGACGCAGTCGGTCATCACGGGGCCGAACTGCAGGTCGTCGTTGGCGCCGGCGACCAGGAGCACGAGCTTGACGCGCGTGGTGCGGGCCTTGACGGCCAGGGCGTCGCTCTGGACGAGCTCGTCGGCGTACTGCTTGCTGCCGCCGATGCGGATGTTGACGGTGGAGGCGCCGGAACAGGCCACGTTGTACGTGAGGTCGGCGGGTATGCCGGTGCGGTGGATGGCGGCGTCGGGCGAGCGGTGGCACCAGTTGTCCGGGCCGTCGGTGCCGCTCTCGTACGTCCCGACGCCCTCGCCGGAGATCTCGCTGTCACCCAGGGAGAGCAGCGAGGTCTTGCGCTGGTCCATGGGCCGTTCGGCGGCGTCGCCGTAGAGCTTGACGGACTCCGCCGCGCGGAGCCTTTCGAGGTCGGGGGCGAGGGGGGTGGACGCGGTGGTGGTGCGGGGCGCGGCGGCGGCCGCGGCCGGGCCGCCGACGGACAGTCCGCCGACCGCCGCCGCGAGGGCGGCGAGCGCGGCGAGGGAACATCGCAGGGTGGGTCTGCGTGTCCGGGACATGGAGCCTCCCCGAGTTCTGTTGTTACTCGCGGTATTTAGTAGTCACGAGGGCCTTTTGGGAACACGGGGAACGAGACAAACGCTGGGTTTGTCAGGAGGTAACGACCATGACCGACAGTGGCCAGTTCCGGATCGAGCACGACTCGATGGGGGAGGTCCGCGTTCCCGCCCACGCCAAGTGGCGGGCCCAGACCCAGCGCGCCGTGGAGAACTTCCCCATCAGCGGACAGCGGCTGGAACGCGCCCACATCGAGGCGCTCGGCCGCATCAAGGCGGCGGCCGCGAAGGTCAACGGCGAGCTGGGGGTGCTGGAGGCCGACGTGGCCGCGGCCGTCGCCGAGGCGGCCGGCGAGGTCGCCGAGGGCCGCTGGGACGACCACTTCCCCGTCGACGTCTTCCAGACCGGCTCGGGCACGTCGTCCAACATGAACGTCAACGAGGTCGTCGCCACCCTGGCCACGGAGCGGCTCGGCCGCCCGGTGCACCCCAACGACCACGTCAACGCGAGCCAGTCCTCCAACGACGTCTTCCCCTCCTCGATCCACATCGCCGCCACCGCCGCCGTCACACGGGACCTGATCCCGGCACTGGAGCACCTGGCGGCGGCGCTGGAGCGCAAGGCGACGCAGTTCGCGGACGTCGTCAAGGCCGGGCGCACCCACCTGATGGACGCCACCCCGGTGACCCTGGGGCAGGAGTTCGGCGGGTACGCGGCCCAGGTGCGCCACGGCGTCGAGCGGCTGCGCACCGCGCTGCCGCGCCTGGCCGAACTGCCGCTCGGCGGCACGGCCGTGGGCACCGGCATCAACACCCCGCCCGGCTTCTCGCCGGCCGTCATCGCCGAGGTCGCCCGGGTCACCGGGCTGCCGCTGACCGAGGCGCGCAACCACTTCGAGGCGCAGGGAGCGCGCGACGGCCTGGTGGAGGCCAGCGGGCAGCTGCGCACCGTCGCCGTCGGCCTCACCAAGATCGCCAACGACCTGCGCTGGATGGGCTCCGGCCCGCGCACCGGGCTCGCCGAGATCGCCCTGCCCGACCTGCAACCCGGCTCCTCGATCATGCCCGGCAAGGTCAACCCGGTCGTCTGCGAGGCCGTGCTCATGGTCGCCGCCCAGGTCACCGGCAACGACCTCACCGTCGCCACGGCCGGCGCCGCCGGCAACTTCGAGCTCAACGTGATGCTGCCGGTGATGGCCAGGAACCTCCTGGAGTCGATCCGGCTCCTCGCCAACGCCTCCCGCCTGCTGGCCGACCGCACGGTCGACGGCATCACCGCCAACGCCGAGCGGGCCCGCGAGTACGCCGAGTCCTCCCCGTCCGTCGTCACCCCCCTCAACCGCTACATCGGCTACGAGGAGGCGGCGAAGGTGGCCAAGAAGGCCCTTGCGGAGCGCAGGACGATCCGGCAGGTCGTCCTCGAATCCGGCTACGTCGAGCGCGGACTGCTCACCCTGGAGCAGCTCGACGAGGCCCTCGACGTGCTGCGCATGACCCGCCCCTGAGCCAACGCGCCTGGACCGTACCTTTGCGGCGCAGGTCACGGCACATCGGTGGCCCGGGCACCTAAGATCTGTGCATGGCAGCGCAGACCACGGACGACACGACGGGAACCACCGGCGACGGCACCTGGGCGCCCGGCGACCAGATCCTGTGGCGCTACCGCGACAACCGCAGCGGCCAGGTGCACATCTGCCGGCCCGTCACCGTCGTGGAGGACTCCCCCGACCTGCTCGCCGTCTGGATGGCCCCCGGCACCGACTGCGTCAAACCGCTCCTCGCCGACGGCACGCCCGTCCACCGGGAGCCGCTGGCCACCCGCTACACCAAGCCCCGCACCACCACCGTCACCCGCTGGTTCGGGCCGGGCGTGCTCAAGCTCGCCCGGCCCGGCGAGCCCTGGTCCGTCTGGCTCTTCTGGGACCCGGGCTGGCACTTTCGCAACTGGTACGTCAACCTCGAGGAGCCCCTCGCCCGCTGGGCCGGCGGCGTCGACTCCGAGGACCACTTCCTCGACATCTCCGTCCACCCCGACCGCAGCTGGGAGTGGAAGGACGAGGACGAATTCGCCCAGGCCCAGCTCGTCGGCCTCATGACCGCCGAACGCGCCGAGCGCGTACGGGCCGCCGGGCGCGCCGCCGTCGGCCTCATCGAATCCTGGGGCGCCCCCTTCGCCGCCGGCTGGCCCGACTGGCGGCCCGACCCCGCCTGGCCCGTGCCCGCCCTGCCCGCCGACTGGGACCGCCCGCCCACGGCCCACCGCGAACCCGGGTGTGAATCAGGGCCGGAACCGCTTGCCGACTCCCCGCGCGACGATCGTAGGATCAGCCTCCGCGGTACCGGCACAGCTATGGGAGGGGCACAACCGTGAGCGCTGACGGTCGGCGGGACTACGACGGCTACGCCCGCTTAGGGCTGGACCGCAGCGGCCAGGCCGAGGCGTTCGACGCCATCGGCGACCGCTACGACGAGGCATTCCCGCACAAGGACGGCCAGCTCGCCTCCGGCGCCTGGCTGGCCACCACCCTGCCGCCCGGCTCCCGCGTCCTGGACGTCGGCTGCGGCACCGGTCTGCCGACCGCACGCCAGCTGGCGGACGCCGGGCACGAGGTCGTCGGCATCGACCTGTCCCCCGGCATGCTCGACCTCGCCCGCGCCAACGTCCCGGACGCCACCTTCCACCTCGGTGACCTCGCCGGGCTGCGCGACGGGCACCTGGGCACCTTCGACGGCATCGCCGCCTTCTTCTCCCTGCTGATGCTGCCGCGCGCGGAGATCCCGCACGCGCTGCGGATGCTGCACGACCTCCTCAGACCCGGGGGACTGCTGGCCCTGTCGATGGTCGAGGCCGACGTCGACGACTACGCCATGCCGTTCCTGGGCAACACGATCCGGGTATCCGGTTACCTGCGGGACGACTTGCGGCAGGTCGTGCGCGACGCGGGATTCGACATCGCCGGCGAGAACGCGCTGGCGTACGCCCCGGCCAGTACGGACGTCCCACCCGAGATCCAGATCTTCCTCGACCTGCGCCGCGCCTGAACCCCGTGTGCCCCAGCCGGGTGCACGGCCCCGACGGATGGAACCCCACGCGTGACGGAGCACCCCAACTCCCACGGCAGACGCCGCCCCGCCCCCCGGCCGGCGGCCACCCCCGCACGCCCCGACGCCACGGCGGCCCCGTACGGCGGCGAGCCGGGTGCGACCCGCGCGCCGCGCCCGACGGGCCACGAGGAGACCGCCCCCACCGGCCGCGTACCGCGCCAGGCGGGCGGCACCGGCACGCCGCCCGGCGCCGCGGCCGCGGGCGCCCCCGCGGCCCGTACGCCACGCCCGGCGGACAACGCGACCACCGGCCGCGTGCCGCGCCAGGCGCGCCGCACGGGCACCACCCCTGTCCGCGACGACAACCCTGCAACCCCTGCGCCACGTCGGGCGGACAACGCCTCCAGCGGCCGGGTGCCGCGCCAGACGCGTGGCGCCGGTGCCACCCGGGCGCGGCAGTTGACGGGGCGTCCGGAGAGCGGTGCCGCCCCGGGCGGGGCGGACGGCACGGCCGCGGCGCCCGCCACGGACGCCGTCGCCGCCCCCGCGGGGCGGCGGGGGCGGCGGGGGCGCGGGCGGCGGGCTGACAGCACGTCAATTACTCCCGTCCGACGGGAGATACCCACCGGCGACGGCGAGCGGGCCCGGCCCGCCGCGGACACCCCGCGGCGCAGCCGCCGGCGCAAGGCGCCGGCCGTGCGGGTCGGGGGCGGGATGCGCATGGAGGGGTCCGGTCAGGAGCCGGCCGAGTGCGGCGCGGCGCACGTGCCCGTCGTGGACGACGGGGACAGGGACGGGGACGGGCACGCCCGGCCCCGGGCCCGGGGCGGCCGGCAGCGGGCCGGGGACGCGCGCGGCAGCCGCGACGGCACGGTGTCCGCCGGCGGTGGCGGCGGTGCCGGGGGCACCGGGGACGCCGCCGGTCACGGCAGCGGCGGCACGGGCGGGCCGGGCACGGCGGGGCTGGCGCAGACTGCGGCCGGCGCCTCCGGCGGCGGCGAGCGGCTGCGTTTCGTGGGCGCCGCGACCCGCCGTATCGCCCGTGGCATCGATCTGGACGAGATCGTGCTGGGGCTGTGCCGGGCGACCGTGCCCACGTTCGCGGACGCGATCCTGGTCTATCTCCGTGATCCGCTGCCGGTCGGCGACGAGCGGCCCGTGGGTCCGGTGGTGCTGCGGTTGCGCCGCACGGACCGGTTGCCCGACAGTGCGCAGGAGAGTCCGGATCCGGGCCCGGAGTTGACGGAGACGGCCGCGGAGCGCTGCGAGGTGCGCATAGGCGGGCCGCTCGCGGAGGTGCTGCGGGGTGTCCGGCCGGTGTTCGGGGACTCCTCGGCCGCGCGGGCGGCGCTGCCCGAACTGCTCGGCGAGGGCCGGCACGTGCCGGATCGCCACCGTACGATCCTGGCGCCGTTGCGCGGCCGGCGTCGGGTGATCGGCGCGGCGGTGTTCGTCCGCCGCCTGGACCGGCCGCCGTTCGAGGGCGACGACCTCCTGGTGGCGGCGCAGCTGGCGACGCACACGGCGCTGGGCGTGGACAAGGCCGTCCTGTACGGCCGCGAGGTGTACATCGCCGACGAGCTGCAGCGCACGATGCTGCCGGATTCGCTGCCGCAGCCGACGGGCGTGCGGCTGGCCAGCCGCTATCTGCCGGCGGCGGAGACGGCCCGGGTCGGCGGCGACTGGTACGACGCGATCCCGCTGCCCGGCAACCGCGTGGCGCTCGTCGTCGGCGATGTCATGGGGCACTCGATGACGTCCGCGGCGATCATGGGTCAGCTGCGGACGACCGCGCAGACCCTGGCGGGCCTGGACCTGCCCCCGCAGGAGGTGCTGCACCATCTCGACGAGCAGGCGCAGCGCCTGGGCAGCGACCGGATGGCGACGTGCCTGTACGCGGTGTACGACCCGGTCGCGCACCGCATCGTGATCGCGAACGCCGGGCATCCGCCGCCGGTGCTGCTGCACCGCGGCGGCCGGGCGGAGGTGCTGCGGGTGCCGCCGGGTGCGCCGATCGGCGTGGGCGGGGTGGACTTCGAGGCGGTGGAGCTGGACGCGCCGGCCGGGGCGACGCTGCTGCTGTACACCGACGGTCTGGTGGAGTCCCGGATGCGGGACGTGTGGACGGGGATAGAGCAGCTGCGCGAGCGGCTCATCGAGACCGCGCGTCTGACGGGCCCCAATCCGCCGCCGCTGGAGCCGTTGTGCGACGAGGTGCTGGGCATGCTGGGCCCGGGGGACCGGGACGACGACATCGCGCTGCTGGCGGCCCGTTTCGAGGGCATCGCGCCGAGCGACGTGGCGTACTGGTTCCTCGATCCGCGCCCGCAGACGCCGCGCGAGGCGCGCCGCCTGGCCCGCAGGGCGCTGGCCCGGTGGGATCTGGAGGAGCTCACGGACGGGGTGGAGCTGCTGGTCAGCGAGGTGATCACCAACGCCGTGCGGTATGCCGAGCGTCCGATAACGCTGCGGCTGCTGCGCACGGACGTGCTGCGCTGCGAGGTCGGCGACGACGTGCCGCAGCTGCCGCGGCTGCGGCAGGCGCGGCCGTCGGACGAGGGCGGCCGGGGGCTGTACCTGGTCAACAGGATGGCCCGGCGCTGGGGTGCCACGCGGCTCAGCACGGGGAAGGTGGTGTGGTTCGAGCTGGCGCTGCCGTCGCGCGCCCGCTGACCGTGGGGGCACTGTTGCCGACGCGGTGTCGGCGCGCTTGACTGGCCCGGTCGAGGGGCGGCTTCCCTCCGCCCCCGCCCGTTCCTCGTTCGGGAGGCGTCCCATGGCCGATTCGGCGCAGAGCACCCCGCACACCCAGGCCCCGTACACCACGGACAACGTCGGTATCCCGGTGGAGAGCGACGAGCACTCCCTCACCATCGGCGACACCGGCCCCATCCTGCTCCAGGATCACTACCTCATCGAGAAGATGGCCCAGTTCAACCGCGAGCGGATCCCCGAGCGGGTGGTCCACGCCAAGGGCGGCGGCGCGTACGGGCACTTCGAGGTGACCAACGACGTCAGCGCCTTCACCAAGGCCGACGTCTTCCGGCCGGGCGGCCGCACGCAGGTGCTGGCCCGCTTCTCGACCGTGGCCGGCGAGCAGGGCTCGCCCGACACCTGGCGCGACCCGCGCGGCTTCGCGCTGAAGTTCTACACCCGCGAGGGCAACTACGACCTGGTGGGCAACAACACCCCCGTGTTCTTCGTGCGCGACCCGATCAAGTTCCAGGACTTCATCCGCTCGCAGAAGCGCCGCCCCGACAGCGGCCTGCGCGACCACGACATGCAGTGGGACTTCTGGACCCTCTCGCCCGAGTCGGCGCACCAGGTCACCTGGCTGATGGGCGACCGCGGCATCCCGCGGACCTGGCGCCACATGAACGGCTACGGCTCCCACACCTATATGTGGATCAATGGGGGCGGGGAGCGGTTCTGGATCAAGTACCACATCAGGACCGACCAGGGCATCGAGTTCCTCACCCAGGCCGACGCCGACCGCCTGGCCGGCGAGGACGCCGACTTCCACCGCCGCGACCTGTTCGACTCCATCGCCCGCGGCGACGCCCCGAGCTGGACGATGTCCGTGCAGGTGATGCCGTTCGAGGACGCCGCGGACTACCGCTTCAACCCCTTCGACCTCACCAAGGTGTGGCCGCACGGCGACTACCCGCTGATCGAGGTCGGCCGGCTCACCCTCGACCGCAACCCCGAGGACTACTTCGTCCACATCGAGCAGGCCGCCTTCGAGCCCTCCAACCTGGTGCCCGGCATCGGCCCCTCCCCGGACAAGATGCTGCTGGGCCGGCTCTTCTCCTACCCGGACACCCACCGCTACCGCATCGGCCCCAACTACGCCCAGCTGCCGCCGAACCGTCCGCAGGCACCGGTGAACTCCTACGCCAAGGACGGCGCCATGCGCTACGAGCCGTCCCGCACCGCCCGCCCGTACGCGCCCAACTCCTACGGGGGCCCCGCCGCCGACACCACCCGCTTCGGCGGCATCGCCGGCTGGGCGGCGGCCGGCGAGATGGTGCGCGAGGCGTACCGGCTGCACCGCGAGGACGACGACTTCGGCCAGGCCGGCACGCTGGTCCGCCAGGTCCTGGACGACGCCGCCCGCGCGCGCCTGGTCGACAACGTGGCGGGCCACCTGAAGGCGGGCCTGAGCGGGCCCGTCCTCTCCCGCGCCCTCCAGTACTGGCGCAACATCGACAAGGAGACGGGCGACCGGATCGCCACCAGGGTCGACGGCGGATGACAAAGCAGCCGGCCGTCCTCCCCCGGGAGGGGAGGACGGCCGGCTGCTGCGTTCACACCGCCGTGGATCAGAACGACGGCGGGGGCGGGTTCACCCCGCCGTTGGGCCGGGTGTCCTGCCCTCCACCCGTGCCCCCGCTGTTCGTGGGCTTGGTCGAGGTGCCCGTCGACGGGCTCGTCGGCGGGATGGGCGGGGTGTGGTGCGACGGCCCGGTGGACGGCGACCGCGAGCCGGACGGCGTGCCCGAGGGCGAGCCGGACGGGGAGCGGGAGCCGGAGGGCGTGCCCGAGGGGGACTTCGAAGCGCCGGGAGAGGCGCTGCCGGAGGGCTTGCCGGACGGGACGGCGGCCGGCGGCACGTACTTGTCCTGCGTCTCCAGGTCGAACTTGGCGTCGTCGTCCTCGTCGTCGAAGACGGCGGAGGTGTAGGCGGCCCAGATCTTCGCGGGGTAGGAACCACCGTTGACGCGGCCGTTGCCGCCCGTGTCCTGCAGGGTGACCTGCTTGCCGCCCGGGCCCTCGCCGAACAGACCGACGGAGGTGACCAGGCCGGGGGTGTAGGCGGTGAACCAGGCCGACTTGTCGTCGTCGGAGGTACCGGTCTTGCCGGCGACCTGGTAGCGGCCGCTGGCGACCCGGCTGGCGGTACCGTCCTCGACCACGCCGGTCATGACGGAGGTGACGCCGTCGGCGGTGTTGCGGGAGACCACGCGCTCGTCGCCGGCCGGGTTGGGGAGCTTGTAGTTCTCGCCCTTCCAGGACACGGACTTGATGATGCTGGGCGTGACCTTCTTGCCGTGGTTGTCGAGGGTGGCGTAGACGCCCGCCATCTCCAGCGGGCTGGCGCCCATGGAACCCAGCGACATGGAGGGGACCTCTTCGAAGTCGCCCTTCATGCCGAGGTCGACGGCGGTCTTCTTGACCTTCGACAGGCCGACGTCGACGGCCATCTGCGCGAAGACCGTGTTGACCGACTTGTTCATCGCCATCTGGACGTTGATCGCCGGCTCGGAGTACTGGTCCTCGTTCTCCGGGGCGAAGCCGTCGCCGCCCGGACCCACGACCGGACGCTTGTTGGTGCCGTCGTAGGTGGTCGACGGCGTGATCGGCTGCCCGCTCTGGGTCTTCGACTCGTTCTGCAGGGCCGAGGCCAGGATCAGCGGCTTGAACGTCGACGCGGGCTGGTAGTCGCTGCGCGTGGCGTTGCTGAGCTGGTGCTTGAGGAAGTCCTGGCCGCCGTAGAGGGCCACGATGTGACCGGTCTTGGCGTCGACGGAGACGGCGCCCGGCTGGACGTGGCCGTCGACCTCGCGGGCCTTCGGGTCCAGGTCGTCGAGAAGCTGGTTCTTCATCGCCTTCTCGAGCGCGGCCTGCTTCTTCGGGTCGATGCTCAGCGTGATCGTCCAGCCGCCGGCGGCGAAGTCGCTCTCCGGGCGGCCCTGGCGCTTGAGCTCGCGGATCATCTCCTGGCGCGCGGCCTGGACGAGGTAGCCGTTCTGGCCGGTGAGGCCGGCCGGGGGCTTGGGCTGGCCCGGCGGCTTGAACTGCATCGCCTTGCGCTTCTCGGGGTCGAGCCACTTCTGCTCGACCATCTTGTCGAGCACGTAGTTCCAGCGCGCCTCGACGTTGCGCTTGCCGGCGTCGGTGGCCGTCCCCCAGTCGTACTGGCTCGGTGCCTGGAGCAGCGCGGCGAGGTAGGCGCCCTCCTCCAGGCTGAGCTTGTCGACGTCCTTGCCGTAGTACGCGCGGGAGGCCGCCTGGATGCCGGAGGCGTTGCGGCCGAAGTAACTGGTGTTCAGGTAGCCCGCGAGGATCTCGGTCTTGGGCTTCTGGTCCTGGACCTTCAGCGAGATGATCAGTTCCTTCACCTTGCGGGTGACGGTCTGGCGCTGGTCCAGGTAGTAGTTCTTGACGTACTGCTGGGTGATGGTGGAGCCACCCTGCTTGCCGCGGCCCATGACGGTGTTGAGGATGCCGCGCGCGGTGCCCTTGAGGTCGACGCCGGGGTCGGTCCAGAAGTTCTTGTTCTCGGCCGCGACGACCGCGTTCTGGACGTCCTTGGGGACCTTGGAGAGGGGCACCTCCTCGCGGTTGACCTCGCCGAGGCGGGCGATGATCTCGCCCTTCTGGTTCTTGTAGACGTTGCTCTGCGCCTGCGCGGCCTTGTTTCCTTCGCCGGGCACGTCCACGTACAGGTAGAGCGCGTAGAACGCACCGGCGGCGAGGCCGATCAGGCCCACGAAGTAGGCCAGCAGCAACTTCCAGGTGAAGAACCGGCGTATGCCGGTCTTTCTGGGTTTCCCGCCGCCCCGTGCCGGGCGGCCGCCCTTCTTCTGCGCTCGTCGCGCTTCAGCTCGGCCCATTTCTCCTGTAGCTCCAGTCCGTCCGCCCCCAACCCAGCTCATGAAGCTAACACCGCAACTGCCACCAAACGCCCATCGATCACGGCAATAACGGACGTGACATACAGCACCCCGGGCGGCGGGAACCCGGTACGGAGTCGCGCGGGAAACCGTACAGGAGCGATCATCAGTGTTAATGTGCTATCACTTTGATAGGCAGTGCACGAGGGTGCACGGCACCGACCGAACCGGGGGACCTCCCATGTCCGAGACGCCCGACGCCGGCCCCGGCGTTCCGCCCTTCGCCGACCGCCCGCGCGTGACGGAGAAGCCCGCCAATGACATAGGCGGCGGGCTCGCACTCCTGCTCGGCCTGATCGGCCTGCTGGTCGGCATCGGCCTCGTCGTCGCCGGCGGGGTCACCAGCTCGCACGTCCCGGACGGGGTGACCGTCGCCCTCATCGCCGTGGGCATCACCGTCGGCGTCTGCGCCTTCATCGCCATGGCGGGCCTGAACACCATCGCGCCGGGCGAGGCCCAGGTCGTCCAGCTCTTCGGCCGCTACCGCGGCACCATCCGCACCGAGGGCCTGCGCTGGGTGAACCCCTTCACCAGCCGGCGCTCCCTGTCCACCCGGGTGCGCAACCACGAGACGGCCGTACTGAAGGTCAACGACGCGTACGGCAACCCCATCGAGCTCGCCGCGGTCGTGGTGTGGCGGGTCGAGGACACCGCGCAGGCGATGTTCGAGGTGGAGGACTTCCAGGAGTTCGTGGCCACCCAGACCGAGGCGGCCGTGCGGCACATCGCCATCGAGTACCCCTATGACGCGCACGACGAGGACGCGCTGTCCCTGCGCGGCAACGCGGAGGAGATCACCGAGAAGCTGGCGATCGAACTGCACGCCCGCGTCGAGGCCGCCGGCGTGCGCATCATCGAGTCGCGCTTCACCCACCTCGCGTACGCCCCCGAGATCGCCTCGGCGATGCTCCAGCGCCAGCAGGCCGGCGCGGTCGTCGCGGCCCGCAAAATGATCGTCGAGGGCGCGGTGGGCATGGTCGAGATGGCCCTGGAGCGGATCATGGAGCAGGACATCGTCGCCCTGGACGAGGAGAGGAAGGCGGCCATGGTGAGCAACCTGATGGTGGTGCTGTGCGGTGACCGGGCCGCCCAGCCCGTCCTGAACACCGGCACCCTCTACCAGTGACGGAGGAGGGTGCGGGAGCCGCACCGCGCAGGCCGCAGCAGCGCAAACAGGTGCTGCTGCGGCTGGACCCGCAGGTGCACGACGCGCTGACCCGGTGGGCGGCGGACGAGCTGCGCAGCGCGAACGCGCAGATCGAGTTCCTGCTGCGCAAGGCCCTGCACGAGGCGGGCCGCCTGCCCTCGGACGTCTCCGCCATCCGCCGCCGCGGGCGTCCGCCGAAGGATTCCTGACCCCTCTGTTCCCATCCCTGTCCCCATTCCTGTCCCCATCGCCGGACGGGCCGGCAGGTCGGCCCGTCCGGCGATTCGCGGCCCGGCTATACACATCATGTATACACACGATGTAGAGTCCGGCTCATGTCAATCGGACACACCCTGCTCGGCCTCCTGGAGGCCGGCCCCCGCCACGGCTACGACCTCAAGCGCGCCTTCGACGAGCGCTTCGGCCACGACCGCCCGCTCCACTACGGCCAGGTCTACGCCACCATGTCCCGTCTGCTGAAGAACGGCCTGGTCGAGGTCGACGGCATCGAGCAGGGCGACGGGCCCGACCGCAAGCGCTACGCCATCACCGACGCCGGCGTCACCGACGTCGCCTCGTGGCTGGAGCGGCCCGAGAAGCCCGAGCCGTATCTGCAGTCGACCCTCTACACCAAGGTCGTCCTCGCCCTGATGACCGGCCGCGACGCCACCGGCGTGCTCGACGCGCAGCGCGCGGAGCACCTGCGGCTGATGCGCGAGCTGACGCAGCGCAAGCGCGAGGGGGACCTCGCCGACCAGCTGATCTGCGATCACGCCCTGTTCCACCTGGAGGCCGACCTGCGCTGGCTGGAGATCACCGCCGCCCGCCTGGACCGGCTCGCCGACACGGTGGTGCACCCGTGACGCCCGCCGGTTCGCTGCTGGCCGCCACCGGCCTGCACAAGGCGTACGGCCTGACCCGCGCCCTGGACGACGCGGAGTTCTCCGTGCACCCCGGCGAGGTCGTGGCCGTCATGGGCCCCTCCGGTTCCGGCAAGTCGACGCTGCTGCACTGCCTGGCCGGCATCGTGCGCCCGGACGCCGGCACCGTCCACTACGCGGGCCGGGAGCTGACGGCGATGCCGGACGCCGAGCGCAGTGCGCTGCGCCGCACCGACTTCGGGTTCGTCTTCCAGTTCGGCCGGCTCGTCCCCGAGCTGACCTGCGCCGAGAACGTCGCGATGCCGCTGCGCCTGAACGGCGTGGGACGCCGCGCGGCGGAGCGCAGGGCCACCGAGTGGCTCCAGGCCCTCGAAGTGGCCGGCGTGGAGCGCAAGCGCCCCGCGGAGATATCGGGCGGTCAGGCGCAGCGCGTGGCCGTGGCCCGCGCCCTGGTCACCGAGCCGGCCGTGATCTTCGCGGACGAGCCGACGGGCGCCCTGGACTCGCTCAACAGCGAGCGCGTGATGCAGCTGCTGACCGATGCGGCCCGGGCCTCCCGGGCGGCCGTCGTGCTGGTCACGCACGACGCCCGCGTGGCCGCCTACTCCGACCGCGAGGTCGTCGTGCGCGACGGCCGCATCCGGGACATGGCGGGGGCGCTGCGATGACCTTCCTGCGCACCTTCGCGCGCGACCTGGCCATGGGCGCCCGCTTCGCCGTCACCGGCGGCCGCGCCGGGTGGCTGCGCACGGCGCTGACAGCGGCCGGCGTCGGCATCGGCGTGGCGTTACTCCTCGTGCTGGCCGCGCTGCCCGAGGCGGTGGACGCCCGCGAGGCGCGCCAGGTGGCCCGCCACGGCGGGGCGAGCGCACCGCTCACCGAGCCGGGCGCGCGGACGATGCTGATCCAGGAGACCGACACCGAGTATCACGGGCGGCGGATCGAGGGCGGCCTCGTACGCCCGGAGGGCCCGAAGGCCCCCGTGCCGCCGGGGGTGACGGCGTTGCCGCGGCCCGGCGAGATGGTGGTCTCCCCCGCCCTGAAGGACCTCCTGGACTCCCCCGCCGGCGCGCTGCTGCGCGAGCGGCTGCCGCACCGCGTCACCGGGACGATCGCCGCCGAGGGTCTCGTCGGCCCCGACGAGCTCCTCTATTACGCGGGCAGCGACAAACTGGCCGTCCACTCCTACCTGCCCACCGACCCGCACCGGATCGACTCCTTCGGTCACGACCGCGCCGTCCCCCCGCCGAACGACGACCTCAAGCTCCTCGGCGGCCTGGCCTGTGCCGTCGTCCTGCTGCCGGTCGGCGTGCTGATCGCCACCGCCGCCCGCTTCGGCGGCGAGCGCCGCGACCGGCGGCTGGCCGCGCTGCGCCTGCTGGGGGCGGACAGCCGCGCGACGCGCCGGGTGGCGGCGGGCGAGGCACTGGCCGGTGCGCTGTTCGGGCTGGTCGTCGGTGCGGGTCTGTTCCTCCTGCTGCGCCGGGGCGGCCCGTCGGTGCGCCTCGACAGGGTCGGGATCTTCCCCGCCGACCTCCTGCCCTCCCTCTCCTCCGCCGTCGCGATCGCCGTCGCCGTACCGCTGGTGACGGTCGCCGTGTCGCTGTTCGCGCTGCGGGACGTGGCCATCGAGCCGCTGGGCGTGGTGCGGGGCGCGCCGCGCCGGCGCCGGCTGTGGTGGCGGCCGCTGCTGCCGCTGACGGGCCTGGCCCTGCTGGTGGGTATCGCCACGAACGTGCTCGACCTGTACGTCGCGGGCTACAAGTGGCTGCTGGTGCCGGCCGCGGCCGTGCTGGTCCTGCTCGGGGTCACGGCCCTGCTGCCCTGGCTGGTGCAGGCGGTCGTCGGCCATCTGCAGGGCGGGTCGCCGGCGTGGCAGCTCGCCGTGCGCCGGCTGCAGCTGGACAGCGGCCCGGCCTCGCGCGCCGTCGCCGGGATCCTCGTCGCCGTGGCCGGTGCGGTGTCCGTGCAGATGGTCCTCGACGGCGCCCGCGCCGTGGAGACCACGTCCGGGGGCAGTGCTGCGGCAAGGAGCGTGTACGTGTCGACGGGCCCGGGGACGGTCGAGCGGACGCGGTCGTTCGCGGACCGGTTCCGGGGCCTCGAAGGCGTCCGCGCGGTGGCGGGCCACGTCACCACGACCGTCGACACCGTGGGCACCAAGGGGTACGGCCGCATGACGATCGCCGACTGCGACAGCGCCCGCGTCCTCGCCAAGGTCGGCGCGTGCCGCGACGGCGACGTCTTCCTGGTCACCGAACGCCCCGGCACCCGGCCCTTCTCCGTCCGCCCCGGCATGGAGGTGACCGTGCGCCACGGCGGGAGCGGCGGGGAGCCCTGGACCGTCCCCGCGTCGGCCCGCGTCGTCGACCCGCAGGCCCCGGACGGACTCGGGTACGCGGTCACCGGCATCCTCGCCACGCCGTCGGCCGTACGGACCGACGTACGCGATGCCCAGGCCAGGATCACCGTCCGGCTGGACCCCGGGGTGCCGGACGCCGTCGAGCGCGTCCGCAACACCGTCGCCGCAATCGATCCGGCCGCGCTCGTCATCGACACCGGCACCGTGTCCGGCCTGCGCGACTCCGACTACATCTCGCTGCTGCGGCTGCTGCCCGCCGGAACCGCCCTCACGCTCGCCCTGATCGCGGCGAGCCTGACGCTGGCCACCGTCGAGCAGCTCGGCGAGCGCAGGTCGGCGCTGTCGGTCCTCGCGGCCTTCGGCACCAGCCGGTCGGTCGTGGCGTGGTCGGTCGTGTGGCAGACGGCGGTGCCGGTGGTCCTCGGCATGGTGCCGGCCGTGGCCGTCGGGCTGGGGCTGGGCCGGCTGGTCATGACGATGACGCCGCTGCGGGTGGCCGACTGGTTCGGCTTCGTGCCGATCGTGGGGGCGGGCCTGGGCGTGGTCGCCCTCGTCACGCTCGCCGCACTGCCGGCACTGTGGCGGATGATGCGCCCGGACGGCCTGCGAGCCGAATAGCGCCGGACAGCGCCGAGCAGCGCCGCCTCAGTTCACGATCCGTACCGGCAGTCGGCGCAGCTCCGTGCGCAGGGCGGCGGCGAACTCCTCGAACTCGCCCTGGCGGGCGGCCCCCGTGCGCATCGCCAGGGCGATCCGGCGCGAGGGCGCGGGGTCGGCGAAGTGGCCGGTGGCGAGCCGTTCGCTGCGGCCGGTCTCCACCTGCAGGGCCGTGGCGGGCAGCAGGGTCACCCCGAGCCCGCCGCCGACCAGCTGGACGAGCGTGGAGAGCCCGGCGGCGCTGGTCGTCGCGGCGACCCCTTCGGTGCGGCCGGCCTCCCGGCACACGTCCAGGGCCTGGTCGCGCAGGCAGTGGCCCTCGTCGAGCAGCAGCAGGTCCAGCTCGCGCAGGGCCTCGCGGGGAATGTCGTCGCGCCCGGCCAGCCAGTGGTCGTGCGGGGCGACCAGGACGAAGTCCTCGTCGAAGAGGGGGAGTTCGGTGATCCAGGACATGCCGAGCGGCACGGCGAGCAGCAGCAGGTCGAGCCGGCCTTGGGCGAGCCCGTCGAGCAGGGAGCCGGTCTGCTCCTCGTGGACCTGCAGGTCCAGCTGCGGGTAGCGGTCGTGGACCAGGCGCAGCACGGTGGGCAGCAGGTACGGCGCGACGGTGGGGATGACGCCCAGGCGCAGGACGCCGGTGAAGGGGGCGCGGGCGGCTTCCGCCTCCTCCATGAAGGAGCCGACCGCCTCCAGGACGGCGCGGGCCCGGACGGCGAGCCGCTCACCCGCAGGGCTGAGCAGCACCTTGCGCGTCGTACGCTCGAGAAGCTGAATCCCGAGGGTCTCCTCAAGGGTGGAGACGGCACTGGAGAGCGCGGGCTGGCTCATGCCGATGGCCGTGGCGGCGTCCCTGAAGTGCAGGTGCTCGGCCACGGCGGCGAAGGCGCGCAGCTGGGCGAGGCTGGGCTGGCGGGGGCGTCCGGGGGCTATGGACGAGGCCGGCGACGTCACTGATAACCACCTCCAATCAACACCACCCAGTCTACCTATTTCCCCTATCAATGCCTCCTGTGGCACTGTGTTCTTGTCCAACCCGCAGGAAACCCCCGAATCAGTGGGTTTCCTTCGTTGCAAGGAGAGCGCGTGCTCACTGTCGGTGACAAGTTCCCCGAGTTCGACCTGACCGCCTGTGTCTCGCTCGAGGCCGACAAGGCCTTCGCGCAGATCGACCACAAGACCTACGAGGGCAAGTGGAAGGTCGTTTTCTTCTGGCCGAAGGACTTCACCTTCGTCTGCCCGACCGAGATCGCCGCGTTCGGCCAGCTGAACGAGGAGTTCGCCGACCGTGACGCCCAGATCCTCGGCGTCTCCGGCGACTCGGAGTTCGTCCACCACGCCTGGCGCAAGGACCACAAGGACCTGCGCGACCTGCCCTTCCCGATGCTCGCCGACGCCAAGCACGAGCTCATGCGCGGCTGCGGCGTCGAGGGCGAGGACGGCTACGCCCAGCGCGCCGTCTTCATCGTCGACCCGAACAACGAGATCCAGTTCGTCATGGTGACCGCCGGTTCCGTGGGCCGTAACCCCAAGGAGGTCCTGCGGGTCCTCGACGCCCTGCAGACCGACGAGCTGTGCCCCTGCAACTGGTCCAAGGGCGAGGAGACCCTCGACGCGGTCAAGCTCCTCGCCGGCGAGTGAGCTGATCCTCCATGGCCCTCGATGAACTGAAGTCCGCGATACCGGGCTACGCCAAGGACCTGAAGCTGAACCTCGGCTCGGTCATCGGCAACTCCAACCTGCCCCAGCAGCAGCTGTGGGGCACCGTGCTCTCCTGCGCGATCGCGACCCGCTCGCCGATCGTGCTGCGCGAGCTGGAGCCGGAGGCCAAGACCCACCTCTCCCCGGAGGCCTACGAGGCCGCCAAGGCCGCCGCCGCCATCATGGCGATGAACAACGTCTACTACCGGACCCGGCACCTGCTGTCGGACCCGGAGTACGGCAACCTGCGGGCCGGCCTGCGGATGAACGTCATCGGCAACCCGGGCGTGGAGAAGGTCGACTTCGAGCTGTGGTCCCTGGCGGTCTCCGCCATCAACGGCTGCGGCATGTGCCTCGACTCGCACGAGCAGGTGCTCCGCAAGGCCGGTGTCGACCGGGAGACGATCCAGGAAGCGTTCAAGATCGCCGCCGTCCTCCAGGCCGTCGGCGCCACGCTGGACGCGGAAGCCGTGCTGAACGGCTGATTGCGGTCGCAAGGAAGCGGGCCCCCGACCATCGGTCGGGGGCCCGCTTCGTCGTTCACTTCTCGCCGGGTCCCGGCGGAGCGCCGACCGCGTTCTCCCGCGCGTACGCGCGCAGATAGCCGACGACCGTGTTGGTCACCGCCACCAGGGGCACGGAGACGACCGCGCCGCCGATGCCGGCGATCATCGAGCCGGCGGCGACGGTGAGGACGACCGCCAGCGGGTGCACGCGCACCGCGCGGCCGAGGATGAACGGCTGCAGGACGTGGCCCTCGATCTGCTGCACCGCGAGGACGACCACGAGCACCATCATCGCCGTGAAGACGTCGCGGGTGACGAGCGCCACCACGACCGCCAGCGCGCCGGAGACCACCGCGCCGACCAGCGGCACGAAGGCGAACAGGAAGATGAACACGGCCAGCGGCACGGCCATGGGCACGTTCAGGAAGAATAGCCCGATGCCGATGAAGATCGCGTCGATCAGGGCCACTATCACCGTGCCCCGCACATAGGCGGTCAGCGTCGTCCACGCCCGCGGGCCGGCACCCGCCACGCCCTCGCGGGCGGCGGCCGGCACCAGCTTGAGCAGCCACTGCCAGATGCGCGGGCCGTCGTAGAGCAGGAAGAGCGTCGAGAACATCGCGAGCAGGATGCCCGTGAGCACCTCGATGATCACCTGGACGCCCTCTATGCCCGCCGAGGTGATGTCCTTGGTGTTGGTGCCGATGGCCTCGCTCAGCTTGTCGGCGATGTTGTTGATCTGGTCCTGCGTGACGTGGAACGGGCTGTTGAGCAGCCAGCGCTTGAGCTCGGTGATGCCGTGCTGCACCTGCTGCGACAGGTCGTCGAGGTTCTCCGTCACCTGCCAGGCCACGAACCAGCCGACCAGCCCCATCACCACGAAGCCGGAGACGAAGGTCATGGCCGTGGCCAGGCCGCGCGGGACGCCGCGCCGCTTGAGCGCGCCCACGGTGGGCTGCAGCAGGGCGGTGATGAGCAGACCGGCCACGAAGGCCAGCACCACCAGCCGTACCGCGCTGATCACGCGCATCAGCACATACAGGGTGCCCGCGAGAATCAGCAACCGCCAGCCGACCTCGGCCGCGACACGGATGCCCCAGGGGACGGCCGTGACCGGGTCGGGCCGGGCGGCCTCGGACCGTACGGCCGGGGCCGCGGCGGGCTCGGCCGGGGCCGCGGCGAGAGGCTGCGGTCCGGTGGGTTCGGGCGCCGTTTCGCGGGCAGGCGTGGGTACGGGCCCGGGTTCCGCGCCGGACTCGGTGGCGGCCCTGCGGGTTTCGAGCCGTTCGGCGAGCCGTGTCAGACCCGCTCCCAGCCCGCCCACCCATCGTGGCAATCTGGACATTCTTCTTCCTCTACCCCACTCCCCCGTGGCCATCCCTGCTGAGACGTTACCTGGCCCGTACGACGACGAGACCCCGACCGGTACCGGTCGGGGTCTCGTCACGGTCAGCGGGGTCCGGAAGGACCTAGTACCACTGGTTGGCCTGCCAGAACGACCAGGCGCCGCACGGGCTGCCGTAGCGCTCGTTCATGTAGCTCAGGCCCCACTTGATCTGGGTGGCCGGGTTGGTGCGCCAGTCGGCGCCCGCCGAGGCCATCTTGGTGCCGGGCAGCGCCTGCACCAGGCCGTACGCGCCGGAGGAGGCGTTGGTGGCCGTGTAGTCCCAGGTGCTCTCGTTGTTCACGATGTTGCTGAAGCACTGGAACTGGTCGCCCGGGACCATCTGCCGGGCCATCGCCTGGACCTCGGCGACGGAGTAGGAGCCCTTGACCGCGAACGAGGACGCGTCGCGCGCCGCGGAACGGCTGGCGATGTCCTCCTGGTCGCGCTTGGCGGCCTTCTCCTCCGCCTCCTGCTTCGCCTTCTTCTCCGCCTCTTCCTTCTTGGCGGTGGCGTCCTCGGCGGCCTGCTTGCGCGCGGCCTCCTCGGCTTCCTTCTTGGCGGCGGCGTCGGCGGCCTCGGTCTGCGACTCGGCCTGCTGCGTGAGGGAAGCGGACTGCGCCTGGACGTTCTGCGCGACGGGAATGCCCGCGAGAACAGTGGTGTCCGCGGCGGTGGCCTCGACCCGGTCGGTCGTACCCTGGTCGTGTCCCGCGGCGACACCGACAACGGCGCCAACGGTGGTGACCGCGGTGGCGGATGCCACGGCGAATCCCCGGACCGAAATCCGGCTCACACGGTTTCCTTCCAGCATCGCCCGCATAGGTGACCTCGCGGACGCGATCGTGCCCCTGGCGCTGGCCTCCGAAAGCACCGGACCCCGAAGGGCCGGCCGGTCACAGGAGGCACTGACCCGGTGGGCCCTCCGCGAGGGAGGTCCGCTCAGTGCTCGGGCGGCATACGGCGACGTTCTTCAGTTGTGTGTGATACGCGAGCCCCCTTCAGGGGCCCAAGTGCCGTATGCGGGGCCTGACAGGAACCAGACTCTGCCCGAACGACACGCCGCGAAGCAATTCTTGGGTACGTGGGAAAGCTCACACCTCGTTTATCCCGACCGATTCACGGAAAGAGCCGCGGCACACGACGACGCGCGGCTAGGCTGCTCCGCCCGCCGCGCGCCGACCCGGGAACGGATCCCGCTAGATGCGGCCGTCCTCCAGCATTTCGGTCACCATCGCCGCGATCGGCGACCGCTCCGAACGCGTGAGCGTCACATGCGAGAACAGGGGATGCCCCTTCAGCTTCTCGACCACGGCGACCACACCGTCGTACCGCCCGACCCGCAGATTGTCCCGCTGTGCCACGTCATGGGTGAGAACGACCCGGGAGTTGGCCCCGATGCGCGAGAGCACCGTCAGCAGCACGTTCCGCTCCAGCGACTGGGCCTCGTCCACGATGACGAACGCGTCGTGCAGCGAGCGGCCCCGGATGTGGGTCAGCGGCAGCACTTCGAGCATCCCGCGGCCCACCACCTCCTCGATGACCTCCGCCGTCGTCACCGCCGAGAGGGTGTCGAAGACCGCCTGCGCCCACGGGCTCATCTTCTCGGCCTCGGTGCCGGGCAGGTAGCCCAACTCCTGGCCGCCCACCGCGTACAGCGGACGGAAGACCATCACCTTGCGGTGCTGCCGCCGCTCCAGGACCGCCTCCAGCCCCGCGCACAGGGCCAGCGCCGACTTGCCCGTACCGGCCCGGCCGCCCATCGAGACGATGCCGACCTCCGGGTCCAGCAACAGATCCAGCGCCACGCGCTGCTCGGCGCTGCGGCCGTGGATGCCGAACGCCTCGCGGTCGCCGCGCACCAGCCGCACCGCGCCGTCGGCCGTCACCCGGCCCAGCGCGCTGCCCCGGTCGGACTGCAGGACGAGCCCGGTGTGCACGGGCAGTTCCGCCGCCTCGGGCACGGACACCCGCTCGGCGGCGAAGAGTTCGTCGACCTGCTCGGAGGTGACGGTCAGCTCCGCCATGCCCGTCCAGCCGGAGTCGGTGACGGCCAGCTCCGCCCGGTACTCCTCCGCCAGCAGCCCCACCGCCGACGCCTTGATCCGCAGCGGCAGGTCCTTGGAGACGACGGTGACGTCGTAGCCCTCGGCCTGCAGGTTGCGGGCGACCGCGAGGATGCGCGTGTCGTTGTCGCCGAGGCGGAAACCGGCGGGCAGTATGCCGGGATCCGAGTGGTTCAGCTCGACGCGCAGCGAGCCGCCCAGCTCACCGATCGGCACGGGCGCGTCCAGCCGCCCGTGCTGCACCCGGTAGTCGTCCAGCAGGCGCAGCGCCTTGCGGGCGAAGTAACCGAGCTCCGGATGGTGCCGCTTGGCCTCCAACTCCGTGACCACCACCACGGGCAGCACGACCTCGTGCTCCTCGAAGCGGGTCATGGCTCCTGGGTCGGCCAGCAGGACGCTGGTGTCGAGGACGAAGGTGCGCCGGTCGCCATCACGGCGCTTCTTGCTGGTCACCACGGGTGGACGTACCCCCTCGTGCAGAGGTGAGACGCGCCGCCGGCGTGAGGCGCGGGGGCGCGGGGAACGGACCGGGTGCCGGCCCTGCCAGGGTTGCCGGACCTCCGGCCCGCCGCGTCGGCCGTGCGGGCGCCTGGCGCCGCTCGGTGCCCACGGGCGTCGTCCTGGTGCAAAGGGCCTCCCGGGCGGGCGGCCCCATGCCACCCGCTGGCAGAGCGACGGTCCCGCTGAAGACCGCCGGCCTGCAGGGGATATTCCCGCTCCTTCGCGTGACCATGCAACGGCATATGCGACGAGCAGGTGAACGATCGACCCCCCGTTGCCCGCACTCCCGTTCGCCCAACGGCGCCCCGCCGCTGCGTCGCCCCGTGCCCCTGACGGGGCGCCCCGAAGGGGCGCCGTGCGGACGGCTCCTAGTAGCCGTACCGGCGGTGGCGGGCCGCGTAGTCGCGCAGGGCCCGGAGGAAGTCGACCTTGCGGAAGGCGGGCCAGAACACTTCGCAGAAGTAGTACTCGGAGTGGGCGCTCTGCCAGAGCATGAAGCCGGACAGCCGCTGTTCACCGCTGGTACGGATGATGAGGTCGGGGTCGGGCTGACCCTTGGTGTAGAGGTGCTTGGTGATGTGGTCGATGTCGACCATGTCGGCCAGTTCCTCGAAGGAGGTGCCGCTCTCCGCCGCCTCCAGGATCAGCGAGCGCACCGCGTCGGCGATCTCCTGCCGGCCGCCGTAGCCGACGGCGACGTTGACGAGTATCCCC
This sequence comes from Streptomyces sp. PKA51, assembly GCF_057552455.1. NCBI lineage: Bacteria > Bacillati > Actinomycetota > Actinomycetes > Kitasatosporales > Streptomycetaceae > Streptomyces > Streptomyces sp. PKA51. The sequence goes on along the minus strand of NZ_BAAJPZ010000008.1, from coordinate 78,520 downwards.
TTGCGGTCGAGCGTGTCCTGCTCGGCCTCCTTGAGCACCTGCTGCGTACGCCCCGGCAGCAGGTCGAGGTTGCCCACGTGGTGCACGCGCCAGCGGCCGTCGGCGGCGAGGCCGCGCACGGTGTTCTCGATGATGGCGAGCAGCGGCCTGAGCTCCTCGGCCGGACGGTCGAGGTTGTCCGTGGAGAGCATCCAGAGGGTGACGACCTCGACGTCGGTCTCCGCGCACCAGCCGAGCAGCTCGGAGATCTTGTCCGCGCCGGCCTGGTGGCCCTGCACGGTCGTCCGGCCGTCCGCGCGCGCCCAGCGGCGGTTGCCGTCGAGGATGACGCCGATGTGCTTGGGCACCTGGGCATGGTCGAGGCGGCCCTCCACCCGGCGTGCGTAAAGCCTGTACACCAGGTCGCGCAACTTCACTCTTCCTGCCCCTCCATGCCACGGCGGTCGCCCCGAGGGCGCCACCCTACTGCCAGCGTGTCGCGAGGACCCAACTAGCCCTGTCACAAGACCGTGATAGTCAGGTGCACATGACCGATCCCTCGCTCTACCGGGCGGCCCCGGCGCGCTACGACTCCATGGAGTACCGGCGCACCGGCCGCAGCGGGCTCAAGCTGCCCGCGATCTCCCTGGGACTGTGGCACAACTTCGGCGACGACCGCACCCTCGACTCGCAGCGGGCGATCCTGCGCCGCGCCTTCGACCTGGGGGTCACTCACTTCGATCTGGCCAACAATTACGGGCCGCCGCCGGGCTCGGCCGAGCAGAACTTCGGCAAGCTGCTGGAGCAGGATTTCCGGCCCTACCGGGATGAACTCGTCATCTCGACGAAGGCCGGCTACCTCATGCACCCCGGCCCGTACGGCGAGTGGGGCTCCCGCAAGTACTTGTTGTCGTCGCTGGACGCCTCGTTGCGCCGGATGGGTCTGGACTACGTCGACATCTTCTATTCGCACCGTTTCGACCCGCACACGCCGCTCGAGGAGACGATGGGCGCGCTGGCGTCCGCGGTGCACCAGGGCAAGGCGTTGTACGTGGGGGTGTCCTCCTACAACGCCGAGCAGACGCGCGAGGCGGCGCGGCTGCTGCGCGACATGGGCGTACCCGCGCTGATCCACCAGCCCTCCTACTCGATGATCAACCGGTGGACCGAGGACGACGCGCTCCTCGACACGCTGGAGGACGAGGGGATGGGCTGCATCGCCTTCGCGCCGCTGGCGCAGGGCCTGCTCACCGACAAGTACCTCCAGGGCGTCCCGGAGGGCTCGCGTGCCTCCAGGGGCACCTCGCTGGACCCGGCGCTGCTGACCGGCCAGGTCGTGGAGCGGCTGCGCGGGCTGAACGCGATCGCGCAGCGCCGGGGCCAGACGCTGGCGCAGCTGGCGCTGAGCTGGGTGCTGCGGGACGAGCGGATGACCTCGGCCCTGACGGGGGCCTCCAGCGTGGCCCAGCTGGAGGCGAACGTGGCCGCGCTGGGCGGGGCGCCGCTGTCCAAGGAAGAACTGGCCGAAATCGATGCCCTGGCCGTGAGTGCCGAGGGCGTCAACATCTGGGCCCAGCGGGGCTGACCCGGAGCCCCGGATCGGGCTTACGCACGACCCGTCACGGAGAGTGACCAGGGGGAAAGAAAAACGGGCCGGTCCGTGGGGGGGATACGGACCGGCCCGAGGGGGGGTTTCCACCATAACCGGTCCGGGGCCGTGTTCGGTGCATCGAGGGGGGTGACAATCCGTGGCGCGCTGACCCGGAGCCCCCTATTCGATCTTGAATACGCCTCCGCGCGGGACCCTGCCGAAGGCCCGGGGACCCTTCAGTACTGGGCCTACGGCGTAGAACCGGCCATCCTGGCGCGTTGTTCAAAGACGCCCGGCGTGTCAGCCGAAAATGTCTTGCAAAGTCATCATCCGCTTGACGCCATTCCGCATTTTGGACGTGATCATGGCGAGAACGTAGCCGACATCACACCCGGATGGCGGCACGTACGGGCGCGGCGCGGGCCGCGGGCGCGTCCATGACCTCACCCCCCGGCCTTCAGCAGCACCCCCACCCACGCGCCGGCGATCAGGAACGGCCCCAGCGGGATCACGGCGCCGCGCGCCGCGCGGCCCGCCAGGCGCAGGGCATTGCCGTAGAGGGCGCCGAGCAGCAGGCCCGCGAAGGCACCCGCGAGCAGGGCACCCCAGCCGTACCAGCCCAGCACGCAGCCCAGGCCCACGGCGAGCTTGACGTCGCCGAAGCCCATGCCCGCCGGATGCAGCAGGAACAGCACCAGATATCCCCCGCCCAGCACGGCTCCGCCCAGCAGGGCCCGCGGCCAGGAACCGGCCGCGCCCGGTATCAGGGCGGCGACGCCGAGCAGCAGCACCACGCCCGCCGCCAGCGGCAGCGTGAGGACGTCCGGCAGCCGGCGCACCGACCAGTCGACGCCCGCCAGCACCACTCCCACCGGTGCGGCCAGCAGCCACACCCCGAGCTCCGGCCGCGCCCCGGCCGCGGCGGCCAGCGCCGCGCACGCCGCTCCCGTCGCGGCGGCGGACCACGGCGCGCCCGGCCCGTACCGCCCGCCGCACACGGTGCAGCGGGCCGGGCCCAGCCAGCCCGTCAGGGCATGGCCGCAGGGCGCGGCCGTGCGCCACGGCTCCTCCGGCGCCACGGCCAGCCGGTACCGCGCCCGTGTCACCAGGGCGCCGGCCAGCGCCCCGTACACACCGCACACGGCGATCAACAGCGAGTACATGCCGCGAGATTACGCACGTTCGGCGCATCCCGTCCGGGCCTGTGGAAAACTCCGGCTACCCTCTGGCCATGGCTCGCCGGCGGCACGGTTCGACACAGGACGGCTCGACGCAGAACGGCTCGACGCGGAACGGCCTGGCACAGGGCGGCTTGGCGCAGGACGGCTTCGCCCAACTGCGTCTGCCCGCCTCGGGTGTGACGGTGCGGGTCGAGGTGGCCGCCTCGGCGCGGTCGCGCACCCGCGGGCTCCTCGGGCGGGACGGGGTGGAGGGCGGGCTGCTGCTCGTCCCCGCCTGCGGGGTGCACACCCTGGGCATGCGCTTCCCCATCGACGTGGCCTACCTGCGCCGGGACTTCACCGTTCTCGCCGTGCGCACCATGCCGCCGGGCCGCATCGGCCTGCCGCGCCTGCGGGCGCGCATGGTGCTGGAGGCCGCGGCCGGGGCGATGAACGCCTGGGGTCTGCGGCCGGGCGACCGGCTGGAGTCCGCCCCCGGGGAGGGGGCACAGGAACAGGACAGGAACACAACCGGAACAAGATCGTGACAGTCGCGGGTCAACACCACGAAACACCCGGACAAAACGTCATCCGCCGCCCACCGACCGCTATATCAGATTGGCTTCGCCTTCGGTCCGGGATTCCGGCACGCATTCAATATGACGAAACTTCGTGCGAAGATTCCGACTCACCGGTCAGCCCAGGCCGGTTTGACAAGAGGAAACTTCGTGAAGCGAAAGACGCTCATATCCGTTATCGGAGCAGGACTCACCGTGGCCGCCGCGGGTGTTCTGCTGCCGTCCACGGCCATCGGTGCACAGGACAACAACACGGTGGACAGGGCGACGACCGATTCCTTCGGCCGCCTCGCCGACGCGGTGCTGAACGAGCGCACCGCGGCCCTCCTCGACGGCCGCCGGGTCACCAGACCGGGCGATCTGCACGACAAGAAGGTGCGCGTGGCCTCGGGCCTGGCCCGCACCGAGAACTCCGGCCTGACCTCGCTGCGCGACCGCAAGAAGGTCCTGGCGCAGCTGGGCGAGGTCTACAGCAACGCGGAGACCAAGGTCAGCACGGACGGCGTCCGGGTCAAGGGCCGCACGGCCACCGCCCAGGTCACCGAGACCACGGTCCTGACGTACAAGAAGGTGCGCGGCGACGAGCCGACGACCACCGGCTTCCAGGCCCACCACGAGCTGACGTTCACCCGCGGTTCGAAGGGCAGCTGGGAGCTGTCGACCATCCGCGCCAAGGACGAGGGCCCGCGCGCCGTCAACCAGCCGGTGACGACTCCGGCGCCCGCGACCGACGGCGACGGCTACCCCAAGGCGACCCCGGCCGCCATCACCTGGCCGGCCCGCCCGGCGCCCAAGACGCAGAAGGCCGGCGGTTACGACTACAAGGCCATGGCGGCCTATGCGGAGAAGTACTGGAGCCGGTACAACCCCGCCTACCCGAGCTTCAACAAGGGCGGCGGCGACTGCACGAACTTCATCAGCCAGGCCCTGAAGGCCGGCGGCTGGAAGGACGTGCCGGGCTCGGACTCCGACTACACCAAGTGGTGGTACAACTCCTCGAACCGGAGCCTGAGCACCTCCTGGGTCGGCGCCAACGAGTGGTCGTGGTTCACCCTGTCGCAGAAGCGCGCGACCAACCTGCAGAACGTCTACCAGATGGACGTCGGTGACATCCTGCAGATGGACTTCGACCGCGACGGGTCCAAGGACCACTCGATGATCGTCACCTACCGCAGCCGCATGGGCGTGCCGTACGTGACGTACCACTCCACCAACACCTTCCGGAAGTCGGTGGCGAGCATCATCGCCTCCAACCCCGACGCGGCCTACTTCGCGTACCGCACCTGACCGGTGCCCCTTCCTGCGGTGGGTCCGGCCGGGCCCACCGCTCACTCGTCCCGGCGGCGCGCCGCCAGGCTCCATGCGCCGAGCCCGATGAGCAGGGCGCTGCCCGTGCCGATGCCCGCGTAGCCGAGGATCCGCAGCCGCTCGCCGCGCCGCGCCGCCCCTGCCGCCGCCACCGGCTCCACGCCGGTGACCTGCCGGCCCCCGCCGCCCGCGCCGCCGCCCAGGGCGACGGCCGGCCGCGCGCCGGCCACCGACACGGCGAGCGCGACCGGCACTCCCCCGTCCTCGCGGACCTTGGGGCTCACGCTCACCTGCAGGTAGTACCAGCCGGGCAGGCTCATCCCGCGGGCCGCCTCCCCGCCGTCACCGTCGTCGTTCGCGGCCGGGGGCGTGGCCAGGGAGACGGTGGCCGGCCGGCCCTGGTAACTGCCGGTGCGGTTCATGACGTGGCCGCGCCCGGGGTTGTTCAGGCCGACCCGCAGCCCGCCGACGACGTACGGGCCGGGGGCCGCCGCGCCCGTCCCGAATGCGGCGTCCGCGAAGAGCTGTTCGCCGGCGTCGACCCGCACCCGGTAGAAACGCGTCTCGCCCGGCCGGATCCTGTCCTGCCACGCCCCGGGGCCGATCTCGGCGGCGTCGTCGAAGCCCGTGCCGCCGCGCACCGTGCGGGCACGGCCCGTCGGCCGCGGCGACGGCGGCTGCGAACTCCAGCCGCCGGGCGCGCTCGGCAGCGCGGCGGCGGTCGTGTGCCGCGGGGGCCCGGCGGTGTACTTGAGCTCCAGCTGGACGGGCGCGGCGTCGCCGCCCGTCGCGTCGCCGCGCCGGATCACGAAGCGGTACGTACCGGCCGTGGCGCACGCCCCGCCCGCCGTCCTCACCACGCGCTCGGCGGAGTCGGCCAGCGGGTACGCGCCGCCGGCCGAGGCGAAGGAGCGGTGCCGCACACCGCCGCAGGCGGTGCCGTCGGGCGCCAGCAGGGACACGTCGATGCCGTCCCGCAGGCCCATCCGGCTGCCGGGCCGGGGCACGGCGACGGCGGAGACGTACGCGCTGGCGCGGTCGTCCAGTTCCACGCCGTAGGAACGGGTCTCACCGGGGGCGATGCTGTCGGTGTACGCCGCCGGGTCCGGCGCGAGCACGGGGGCGTCCCCGCCGGCGCCGGTGGCCCCCCGCACCGGGCTCGCCCCGGCGGCCGGCCGGTAGGCGGCCGGTCCCTCGGCGGCCTGTGCGCCTGCCGTTCCCGCGTGGAGCACTGCCGCCACCCCGAACGCCGTCGCCGCCCCGACGAGCCGGCCCCTCATCTCCCGCCTCCCTCACCGCGCTCCCCTGCCGTCCCCCGTCGCCGCGCAGGCCCCATCCTGCCGCGCGGGGGACGGGCGCGCGAGCGTACGCCCCGGTCGGGCGGGGCGAGTTGGGCGACGTGCGGGACGTCCGATGCCCGATGGAACCGAAATCGCCTGTTCGGTCCGCCGATTGGAACCGGAAGCGGGGGTACCGCGTCCTCAACGGCATTGCGGTTCCTGTACGGTTACCGATCAGTTCCAGCCACGGCTATGGCTGGAACTGATCGGCAATTCGAAAGGAGCGACCATGCGTCGCCGCATGACCGCCATTGTTCTCGCCGTCGCCCTCGCCGGTGGCGTCGCCGCCACCGTCGCCCCGGCCGCCCAGGCCGCCGGCATGACCTGCGACGTCGCCAAGCTGCACAAGGAGGCCGACACGCTCAAGCGCGAGGCCGCCCGCCAGAAGAGCCAGGGCCAGCGCGAGGCCGCCCGCCGCACCCTCGACCGCGCCACCCAGATCGAGAAGCGCATCCACCAGTGCGAGGCCGCCGACCGCAACACCAGCGGCCCCTTCGGGTAAGCACCTTCCGGATGACACACCGCTCCGGCCTTCGTACGGGAGGCCGGAGCGGTTTCACTTTCCCTCGACCCCGCGCGTGGAGTCGCGCGCGCTGTCGAGGACCTTCTTCCCCTGCCGATCGATCAACCGGGTCACCGACTCCTGCAGGACGCCGAAGATGACCGCCCACGCGACGATCTGCGGGCCGTTGTCCAGGGCCGTCAGGCCGGGGACGACGCCGCCGTGGATCAGGAAGATGCCGAAGAGCGCGGCCAGGGCGCCGACGGGAAGTCTGAGCAGGATCAGCATCACGGGAACGGAATAGGGCGTGGTCGTGCCCTGGATGTCCCGCAGCGAGATGGCCCCGGCCAGGGCCGCGGCGCCGAGGCCCGACAGCTCCACGAGCAGGACGTCGCGCCCGGAGGCGTGGGGTCCGACGGGGCAGGCGACGGCGGGGTGCAGGTTGTCCGGGGTGGGCGGCTGTTCGAAGCACAGGTTGCGGGGGACGACGTGCGGTGCGGCGTACCCCCAGACGACGAACAGGGCCGCGATCAGGCCGGTCGCCATCACCGAAATCAGCAGGATGTTGCGGAAGCTGCGCACCCGGGCGCGCTCCGTCTCCTCGGCGTCGTGCGCCGCCAGGAGCGTGGTGATGGCCAGCTCCCTCAGGTGCGGGCCGAGTTGGTTGTTGGAGGTCTTCAGCTCGCTTTCGAGGGCTCTCAGCCGAGGGTCCTCGGCGCCGAGGTGCTGACGCGCCTGGGCGAGCACGACCATGCCGTACCAGCGCAGTTCGTCCCTCGGGACGAGGCGCACGATCTTCACCTCGGCCTTGTGGATGTTCGAAAAGATCCGGTCGACCGTCGCACTCTTCGTGGACCGGGGACGGTCGTCGACGGCGTTTCGCGCCGCCGCCAGATGCGCGTTGGCCTTCTTCGCGAGCGCATCGTCCCCGGGACCGAGCGGTTGCGCGGTGATCCGGTCCATCTGCGCCTGGAGATGGGCGATGTGGGCGCTGACGCGCTGCCGCCACGCCTGCGGGCTTCCCTTGGCGGCGACGTCGCCTGCGCCGTCCGGGTCCAACCGGGGCGACGGCGGGGGCGAGGGCGGGGACGAGGACATGGCGGGCCCCTCAGGCCGGGACGGCCCGCAGCCGGTCGAGGAGTTCGGTGCCGTTCGGGGTGCCGAGGCCGGTGCAGGCGTCCCAGCCGCTCGTCGCGGTGAAGTGGCCGTTGTCGCCCTGGGTGATGTCGCGGAAGCCCGGAGCCGTGTGCCCGGGGATCGCGCCCGGGTACAGCAGGGGCTGCAACAGGCCGAGCGGACGTCCCAGGGCCTCGGAGAGCCGGCAGGCGAGGGCCGCCCACAGCGGTGCCACCGCGCTCGTCCCACCGACGACCTGCCGCTGACCGTCGACGAGGACCTGGTAGCCGGTGTCGGGATCGGCGGCGGCGGAGACGTCCGGCACGCCCCGTCCGGCGGGGTGGCCGGGCACGGTCGGCACCCCGGCCTGGGACTGCCAGGTCGGCAGCCGGAACGCATGGCTCACCCCGCCCCCGGTGCCCTGGCCGTCGGTGTGCCACACCGTCTCGGACCGTATGGTGCCGTGCACGGGGTCGGCGTCCAGGCGGGTGCCGCCGCAGGCGACGACATGCGGGCTGGACGCGGGGAAGTCGGTGTGCGGCCTGCCGTCGGGCGCGCCGTCGGTGCTGGCGTCGTCGCCCGAGGCGGCGAAGACGGACACGCCCAGGGCGGCGGCGTCGACCAGTGCCTCGTCGAAGAGGTTCCTGGCCTGGGCGGTCCAGTTCCCGTCCATGGCGCCCCAGCTGATGCTGACCGCCGCGGGGGTGGGGTCCGCGGCGACGGCGGTGGCCAGGGCGTCGACGAAGCCCTGGGCGCTGTTCGGGGCGAAGTAGACCACCTGTCGGGCCCCGGGGGCGAGGGCGCCGGCCACCTCGATGTCGAGCATCACTTCTCCGTCGGGCCCGTCGGGGTCACCGTCGGGGGCGTTTTCGGCACCGCCGACGCCGGCGGGGACGACGGTGGGGACGGGACTGATGCCCAGGCCGGCGAAGTACGCGTCGAGGTCGTGCTGCCGCGCCCCGCCGCCGAACTCCAGGAGCGCCAGGGTGCGCCCGGTGCCGTCCGTCCCCTGCGGGAAGTCGTAGACGCGGGCCAGGTCGGACGGGGCGTAGGAGGTGGGCGCGGAGGCGGGCGCGGCCGCCCGCCGGCGCCGGAAGTGGGGGCGGACCTGCGGCCGGTCGTCCAGGCCCTGCACGCCGACCACGACGTTCTCCCACTCGGGCAGGATGCGCAGCTCGCCCTCGCGCTGGCGGTGCTCGGCGCGGCCGCCGGTCGCCGGGTCGGGGCTCTCGACGCGTTCCATCGCCCCGGGGTCCACCACCTGGCGGATCCGAGCGAGGGGGCCCTTGAGCTTGACCTGGCGGGGGTGCGGGGCGTCCACCATTTGCAGCCCGTGCTGCTCGGCGGTGCGCCGGACGAGGTCCACGTCGGCGGGGTCGGCGCCGTAGCGTTCGGCCAGTTCGTCCCGCGAGACGGTCTGCGGCCCCTGGACGAGACCGGCGGGCACCCCGGCGCGGCGCCGCAGCGTGAGGGTGACCTCGATCTGCTCGGAATCGTCGACCGGCCCGAGGGGGCGCGCGTCCGGGATCGGGGCGCGGGTGCTGTCGGGGAGGCCGATCATGTCGTTCCTGGTCATGATTTCAGTGTTTGCGCTGCGGCAAAGGGCTACAACTCAGGATGAAAAGGGCAGGTCACCGCGGTCCGGGCTCAGCCTCCGCCGCGGGGGAAGGTGATCTCCACCCGGCGGTTCTTGCGGCGTCCCTCCTCGGTGGCGTTGTCGGCGATGGGGTACTGCTCGCCGTAGCCGCGGATCTCGTAGTGGACGGCGGAGGAGCCGAGGTCCTTGGCCAGTTCGCGCTGCACCGCGTTGGCGCGTTCCTTGGACAGGGCGATGCCGTGGTCCGTCGAGCCCAGGTCGTCGGTGAAGCCGAAGACGCGCACGGTCCTGGCGTGCTGGCGGCGGGCCTCGTCGGCGACCGTACGGATCCGGGAGACGGCCGCCGGGCCGAGGCCGGAGCTGTCCTTCTCGAAGAGCACCTCGGCCTGCAGGGCGAAGGTGACGTCGGTGTTGGTGTCCACCCGGCGCTCGCCGCCGTCGTCCGTCTCGACGACCGAGGTGACGTCGAGGACGCGGCCCGGGGCGAGGCGGGCGCCGCGGCGCAGCTTCAGGCCGGGGGCGGTGGGGTCGATGCGGACGGGCGCGGCGGCCCCGGGCGCGGTGCCCGGCCCGGCCGCGACGGCGGGTGCGGCGGCCGGGGGTGCGGACAGCGCGAGGACGGTCGCGGCGGTGAGCACCGCCGTACGGGCGTGGGTGTGCGTCGGCACGGCCATCTCACCCCGAGATCCTGATGCGGACGGACGGCATGGTCGGCAGCTGGAAGTCCACTTCGGTGACGGCGGCCGGCGGGGCGGGGAACTGGGCGTAGACCGCGCGGCTCTCGCCCGGCCGGATGCCGACGAGGCCGGTGGTGCACAGGCACTCGCCGTCGGTGTCGCGCAGGACGAGGTAGCGCTTGCGGCCGGCCGGGTCGACGAGGGACGCCCCGGAGACGGAGGACTGCGACTTGATCTCCGTCTCCTTCGAGCGCCAGGCGACGGGCGTGTAGGGCTTGGTGCCCCGGTTGGTCACCGTGCCGCCCACGGTGAGGAAGCCGCCCTTGTCGCGGACGGCGGAGGTGAGGGTGACCACCACCCCTTCGGGCCCCTTGAGTTCGCCGAGCACGGCGGTGGGGGCGGGGGTGGGCGCGGCTCCGGCGCCGGTGCTGGGTCTGCCGGCCGACTGCAGGTCGATGTTCTTCTTCCCTGCGTCGTCCCCGCCTGCGCATCCGGCGAGGGCGAGGGCTGTTGCCGTCACTGTCACGAGGGCTGCTGCTCCGGCGATCCGCGAGGTCATGGTCGCTGGTCCTTTGCTGGTCGCTGGTCGTTCGGCTCGTTCGGCGCGCACGTCGACCCGGCCCGGATCATTCGGTGAGGCGCACGGTGAACAGGTCCGCGGCCCGCACGGCCGCCGGGGGCTGCCGGGGGCCGACGACGAGCACCCTGCCGTCGCACAGCAGCCGCACCGCGCCGCCGCCCGCGCCGGGTGCCGGCGGCGCGGGGGATGCCGTCGGGGAAGGGGAAGGGGATGGGGACGGGGACGCCGGCGCGGAAGCGGTGGGCGTGGGGGCGGGTGCCGCCGTGCAACGCGGCTCCACCACCGCCTCGGCCGTCGCCGTCGCGTGCCGCGCCTGCGTACCGGGGACGACGGAGTCCCCCACGGTGCGCTGCGAGGTCACGGTGACGGTGAACGAGCCGGGTGTGGTGCCGGGCCCGCAGCTGATGCCGGGGCGCGCGCCGTTGGCGCCCGCGTACGTGTCGGCCGCCGCGCACGCCTGGCCGTCCCGCGCGCCCCGGCCGGCCAGCCAGTCGGCCCAGCCGGTGCCGGCGCCCAGCGCGGCGAGGAATCCGGTGCGCAGCTGGTCCCGGTAGTCCTGGGCGGCCGCCAGGGCGGCGGCGTCGGCCGCGGTCTGGGCGCTGTTGCGCAGCGCCCCGGCCCGGCCGACGGCGTAGAAGGCCAGGGCGAGGAGGAGCAGGGCCGCCACGGCGGTGATGTAGAGGGGGAACGCCTGGCCCGCGTCGCGGTGCGGACGGGGCCCGGCACTCAGCCGGTGATCTTGCTGATCTGGTTGGTGATCGCAGTCGCGATCATCGTGCCGAAGTCGGTGGTGGTCAGCACCAGGATGATCGCCACGACCACCGCGATGATGCCGAGGTACTCGATCGACGTCTGGCCCCGGTCCTGACGCCGGCGGTTGCCCCTCATGATTCCCTCCTCGGGAGGCTTCGACTGTGTGCGTACGAGCCCATTGCCTTCCCCTGTGGGGAAGTTGGGACACCATGGGACTCACCCCCGCTCGGCGGCGACGCCTTCGGACGACGACTGTCCCACATCGCGTTGCAGCCGCGAAGGCCCTTCACGGTCTTCGCGCAATTGCCCGGCGGGCGCCGCGCCCGCCTGCGGTCCGTGCTCCGAACAGGGCGCGGCGTGGTGGGGGGATATGTGGGTGTGCTGGGACGCGTTCGCCATCGGGGCGACTCTCCTCTCACCGGTCCTGGCATGCTCAATCCCCCGTGATGGAGCCGAAGTCGGTGCCCGAGCCCAGGAAGAAGCCCGCGATCAGCAGGATCATCGTCCCCGGGACCATGAACGTCGTGATGACCATCGTCGCCTTCGGCACGGCCCGGGCCGCCCGCCGCCGCGCCTGCTGGGCGTCCGTGCGGCGCATGTCGGTGGCGATGCCGATCAGCGTGTCGACGATGGGGGTGCCGAGCTCCTCGCCCTGCTGCAGGGCGGTGACGAACTGGGCGACCTGCTCGGAGTCGTTGCGCCGGCGCAGCTCCTCGAACGCCTGCCGCCGGCCGACGCCCATGTCCAGCTGCCGCAGGGTGATGCGCAGTTCGTCCGCCCACGGGCCCTCGTAGCGCTCGGCCACCCGGTCCAGCGCCTGCCGGAAGCCCAGGCCCGCGCTGACGACGACGGCGAGGACGTCCAGGAAGTCCGGCAGCGTGCGCTCGATGGCGTCGCGCCGCTCGCGCACGGCGACCCGGATGCCGACCTCGATCCAGAACAGGCCGAAGGCCACCAGCAGCACGGCGGCCACCGGCTGCCCCTTGGCGAGCATCACCAGGGCCCCGCCGAAGCCGAGCGCGCCGTAGACGGCACGCCGGGCGGCGTAGCGGTCGACGGTCAGGCCGCCCGGGTTGCCGGCGCGGTCGATCCGGCTCCGTACCCGGGCCACGCGCTTGTCGCCCATCAGGCGCAGCACCAGCGGCGCCCAGCGCATGCCGAGGCGGTCGACGGCCGAGCCCACGGCCGTCGTACGGCTCGCCCCGACCTCCAGGGCGACGGCGAGGTCCGGGGGCAGCCGCGCGTCGCTGCGCAGCAGCGCGATGCCGTAGCAGGCGCCCGCGACGGACACGCCCGCGACAAGGGCCAGCAGCAGCGCCATCGGCTCCATCGGCGACTCCTCACACGTCGATCTTCGAGAGCCTGCGGATGAGGAAGAACCCCGCCCCGTACAGGGCGAACGCCGCGATCACCGCCGTGCGCCCCCACCAGTCGGCGGTCATCCGGTCGATCGAGCCGGGGGCGATGCGGTCCATCAGCAGGAGCGTGCCGATGCCCATGAGCGGGACGACGTAGGCGGTGACGGTCACCTGCGAGAGCTGGGTGCGCACCTCGCGCCGCGTCTCCTTGCGCTCCTCCAGGGTGGTGGTGAGGTTGCGCAGGGAGGTGACGACGGTGCCGCCGGCCCGGTGGGAGAGGACGAGGGTGGTGACGAGGACGACCAGTTCGCGGGAGGGGAGCCGGTCGGCGAGTTCGCCGAGGGCCTCGTCGACGGAGTGGCCGACGGCCAGCCGGTCGGCGACCCGGGCCAGCTCCTCGCCGGCCGGCGCCTCCATCTCCTCCGCGGCCATGCCCAGGGCCGTGCGCAGGGCGAGACCGGCCTGGGTGGCGTTGGCGAGGATGCGGGCGAGTTCGGGCAGCTGGTTGATGAACTTCTCGATCCGTTTGCGCCGCTGCCAGGCCAGGAAGCCGTGCGCCGACCAGACGGCGACCACCGCCGCCGGCGGTCCGAAGAACGGGGCCAGGGCCGTGGCCGCCAGCAGCCACAGCCCGACCGCCGCGACCACCGTGGACGCGGCGAACTCGCCCACCGTCACGTCCAGTCCCGTCGAGGCGATGCGGCGCTCCAGCCACCGCCCGGCGCGCGTGGCGCGCAGCCGGCGGTCGACGCGGCGGAAGGGCCGCCCGCGCCCGGCGGCCGCCGGGGGCGCGGTGTCCGACAGGCGCTCGACCAGGGCCTGGTGCCGGTCCCGCCCGGTGAGGTACGCCCGTACGCCCGTGACGGCGAGGGCGCCGCACAGCAGGGTGGCGCCGGTGGTGGCGGTGGTCAGGAGTGCCGAGTGGTCCATGGGCGGGTGCCTCACCTCTCCGTTCCGGTGGCCGCGAAGGCCGGGGGTACGGCCTCGCCGGCGAGCCGGAGCCGTTCGGCGGCCCGTCCGGGCAGCGGGAAGTGCGCGAACCCCCCGCGCACGAGCCGGTCGGCGCCCATCGGCTCGGCCTCGAAGCGCGCCACGGTCACCAGGCGGTGGCCCGGCTCCAGCAGGGCGATCTCGGCGATGCGGCGCGTGCCGTCCGGGTACCGGGCGAGCTGGACCAGGCAGTCGACGGCACTGTCGATCTGGTCGCGCAACGCCTCGTAGGGGATCTTCACTTCCGACATGGACGCAAGCGTCCGCAGGCGCATCAGCGCGTCCTCGGCGCTGTTGGCGTGCACGGTGGCCAGCGAACCGTCGTGACCGGTCGACATGGCCTGCAGCATGTCGAGCGTCTCCCCGCCGCGCACCTCGCCGACGATGATGCGATCGGGGCGCATGCGCAGGGAGTTGCGCACCAGGTCGCGAATGGTGATGCGGCCCTTGCCCTCGACGTTCGGCGGGCGCGACTCCAGCCGGATGACGTGCGACTGCTGCAACTGCAGCTCGGCGGCGTCCTCGACGGTGATGATCCGCTCCCCGTCCGGGATCAGCCCCGACAACGCGTTCAGCAGCGTCGTCTTGCCGGCACCGGTCGGACCGGACACCACCAGGCTGAACCGCGCCCGCACCAGGGCCGACAGCAGCACCACCATCTGCTCGTCCAGCGTGCCCACGGCGATGAGCTCCGGCAGCGTATAGGCGCGCGGGAAACGGCGGATGGTGAGCGTGGGCCCGTCCAGGGCGAGCGGCGGAATGATGACGTTGACCCGCTCCCCCGTCGGCAACCGGGCGTCCACCATCGGATTCGACTCGTCCACACGGCGGTTGACGGTCGAGACGATCCGCTCGATCGTCTGCATCAACTGCTCGGTGGAGGCGAACCGGACGGGCACGCGCTCGACCCGGCCGGCCCGCTCGACGAAGACGTGCTCCGCACCGTTGACCATGATCTCCGTGACCGAGGGGTCCTCCAGCAGCGGCTCCAGCACACCCAGGCCCAGGGCCTCGTCCACGACCCGCCGGATCAACCGGTCCCGCTCGGCGGTCGACAGCACCGGCCCCTCACGGCTGATGATGTGCCCCAGCACGCGCTCCAGACGCGACCGCCGCTCGTCGGCCGTCAGCGCCGACATCTCGGCGAGGTCGATCTCCTCCAGCAGCTTCGTGCGGTACACCGGCACCAGGTGGGCCGCCACGGCCTCCCGGGCCCCCGGGGCCGCGGGCGCCGCGGGCATACGGGCGCGCAGGCTCACGGGAGCTCCCCCTGCGCCGGGCACGCCATCGTGGCCGTGCGGGTCACGGAGAAGCCGGTGCCGGGCAGGAGGGCGGGCACGTCGACGGTCACCGTGGCGGTGGCGGCACCGGCGCCGCAGGGACGTGCCGTGACCGCCGACCGGTCCGCGACCCAGCCGGTCACGGCGTCCCGCGCCGCGGCGGCGGGGCTGCCGCGGCGCGGATCGTCCACCGTGGCCGTACGCGCCGCGGCGCGGGCCGCCGTGCCGGCCTGCTGCGCGGCGAAGGCGGCGAGGCCGAGGTGGACGGCGCCGAGGGCGACGAGCAGCAGCAGCGGCAGGAACCCGAGGAATTCCAGCGAGGCGGAGCCGCGGTCGCGGGCGCGCGAGGGCCCTGCCGGGAGCTTTCCCCCACCCCGCCCCTTCCCGAAACCGGGGGCTTGCCCCCGGCCCCCGGGAGCCGGGGGCAAGCCCCGGGGCTGCGCCCCGCCCTTCCGGGGGCTCCGCCCCGGGACCCCCGCGGGGGCTCCGCCCCCCGGCCCCCGGGCCGCGCCCCG
Source organism: Streptomyces sp. PKA51 (assembly GCF_057552455.1). Taxonomy (NCBI): domain Bacteria; kingdom Bacillati; phylum Actinomycetota; class Actinomycetes; order Kitasatosporales; family Streptomycetaceae; genus Streptomyces; species Streptomyces sp. PKA51. The sequence goes on along the minus strand of NZ_BAAJPZ010000008.1, from coordinate 63,196 downwards.
CACGGTATGGCATACCTGTTGGTGGGCAATCGTGCCGCAGGGCGGCACGGGTGGGCACCAACCGGCCCACCGGCGTGCACCACCCCGCGGCAGCCCGAACAGCGTCCGCACGTCAGTCCTCCCGCGCCACGCCCGCCGTGCCCGTCACACTCCACGGCAGGTTCACCGCCCCGGGGAACAGCACCGGCACCCGCACCCGTACCGTCGCCCGGTACACCGGGCCCGATGCCCCGCAGTCCGGGTCCGCGCGCCACGCGTCCGGCAGGTCAGCCTGCGCGGCGGCCGTGCAGTCGCGGCCCACCGCGCCCGCTCGCGCGGCCTTGTCGGCCGCGTGGCCGGCGAGGGAGTACGCGTAGCCGACCAGGACGCACTGCCAGATCACGGCCAGGGCCACGAGGATCAGCGGCAGGATGCCGATGAACTCGACCGTCGTCTGGCCGCGGTCGCCGAACCGCCGCCGGAAGCGGCCGCCGGCCGGGACGGGCGTGAGCTGGTCGGCGCCGGTGCCGCCGCGTGCGGCCTCCAGGGCGTGCCGCCGCCGTGGCGGTGCGGTGAGGCCGAGTTCGGCCGCCAGTGCCCACAGCCCCTGCCGTACCGCCGAGCGCGGGTCCAGGTCCTGCATGCGGCCCGCGTCGACGGCGCCCTGGAGTTCCTTGTAGCCGGCCGGGACGGTCGTGCGGGCCGTGCGCGTGCCGGTGGTGCGGGCGACGAGCGAGGGCTGGATCTCGGCGTGGCGGGTGTGGCGGTTGACCACGGTGGTCGTCTCCTCGGGCGTACGGATGCGCAACCGCTCCCAGAGCCTGACCATGCGTTTGGCGGCGCGTACCGCCACCACGTCCGGCGTGGTGACGAGGACGGCGACGTCGGCGGTCTCGATGACCGCCGCGCCGGCCGCGGTGATCTGCGTGCCGCAGTCGACGACCACGACGTCGTAGCGTGCCCGCAGGGCGGCCGTGATCTGGCGGGAGGCGAGGTCGCCGACGTCCTCGCCGCGTTCGCCCTCGGCGGGGGCGAGGAGGAGGGCCACTCCGGCGGGGTGGGGGTAGAGGGCGTCCTGCAGGACGCGCGGCGAGATGTCGCTGATGCCGGCGAGGTCGGCGGCGGAGCGCCGGAACTGCACGTCGAGGTAGGAGGCGACGTCGCCGGACTGCAGGTCCATGTCGGCGAGGGCGACGGTGCGTCCGGCCGCGGCGGCGGCGAGGGCGAGCTGGACGGCGGTGACGGTGGTGCCGACGCCGCCCTTGGCGCCGGCGACGGCGACGAGCGTGCCGCCGGGCGCGGGGCCGCCGGCGGCCGCGGAACCGCCGCCGTCGCCGCCCCCGAGGTGGCGCCGGACGCCGGCGGCCCAGTGCGCGGCGGCCTGGACGCGGGCACCGAGGTCCTCGGCGGTGAGCGGCAGGACGGCCAGGCCGCGGGCGCCGCAGTCCATGGCGGCGGCGTACAGGGCGGGGCCGGCGTCGGCGGTGACGAGGATGACGCCGGTGGCGGGGAAGCGCAGGGCGATCTCGCGGACGAGTTCGAGGGCGGGCACGGGCCCGATGCGCTCGTGCACCAGGACGACGTGCGGCAGGTCGTCGAGGGGGCCGGCGCCGAGGACGGCGAGGGTGTCGAGCAGGCGGGCGGAGTCGCCCACGCTCTGCAGGGGGCGCACGCCCGGGAGCCGGAGCAGGAGATCGCCGAGGAGGCGGTCGGTGTCCGGGTCGCCGACGGCGGGGAGGACGGTGATGGTCACCGGTGGCCTGCCTCCGTTCACTTGTCCGCGTCGAGGGTGTAGGTGCGGTCGCCGGGCGGCACGGTCTCCTCGCCGCCGGGGGCGAGGAGGGCGAGTCGTACGTGGGAGGCGAAGGATTCGGCGTAGGCGACGCGCTGGGCGTCCTTGGTGTCGAGGGCGAAGGTGATGGGCACGGCCTCGCCGGGCTGCCGGGTGGTGGCCCCGCCCTGGCGGCTGTCGCCGTCGCGTGCGAGGGGGGTCAGTTTGCCGACGTCGATGACCTGGGCGCCGCTGACGATGACGCGGGAGACGGGTTTGGCGCCCTGGTCCTTGGCGTCGAAGGTGGCGTAGATGTTGACCTTGGCGCCGGGGCGGATCTTGCCGGCCACGCCCGTGGCCGCGTCGATCATGATGGCGATCTCCTGCCGGCCGGGGGCGAGCGCCGGGCGGGCGACGAGCATGTCCTCCTGCAGCAGCGAGCCCTTGCGCAGCGGCGTGACCGCGATCTTCCCCTGGACGGCGGCGAGGTCGGTGACGGCGGTGGCGGGCAGCCAGCGCCGGGGCATGGAGATCTTCTCGAAGGCGTCGGCGGGCAGGTCGCGGTAGGCGGGGACGTCGGTGCGCAGCCGGTAGGCGGTGGTCTCGGGGCCGACCTTGGCCTCGGCGTCCGAGATCACCGAGAACACCCCGGCGACGGCGCCGAGGGCGCACAGGGCCGACAGGAGCAGCAGGAGGACCCCGCGTCGCTGGCGTGAGTTCATGGGACGACCGACCTCGTTCGGGCCTCGTACGGAACGGCGGTGTGCGGGAGCGGGGGCTGCGGCACGGCGGACCGCCTCAGCGGGCGGAGCCCGTCGGGGCCGCGCGGCGCGCCCCGGCCGGCGGGCCGAGGGCCGCGGGGGCGGCCGTTGCGGGGGTGGCCGTGGCGGGGGCGGCGGGGAGCGCGGTGGCGCGTGCGACGGGCGCGGAGCAGAACCCGCAGCGGTCGCCGATGAGTTCGAGCCCGCACCAGCGGCACTGCTCCCGGCGTACGGAGGCGATGAGCTGGTAGAGCACGGAGGGGTCGGGGATGGCGGCCGCGAACTCGACGGCCCGGTGCGTGCCCCACCAGCGCCGCGAGGCGGCGGGCAGCGGGGTGATCTCCTGGATGCCGTGGACCCGCCAGTGGGGGGCGAGGGTGCCGGTGACCCAGTCCGCGTCGCGGCGGGGCCGCCCGCGGGCGACGGTGAGCCGGGTGGGGAAGGCGGGGCCCTCGGGCGGCTGCTCGGCGTCCACCCGCAGCAGGTGCCGTCCGGGGTGGACGAGGACGGCGAAGTGGGTGCCGGGGACGAGGGAGGCCAGGTGGGCACCGAGGGGGACGTCGATGCGGTCGAGCCGGGTGACGGAGGGCAGTTCGGCGCCGGCGTGGACGTAGTGGGTCAGCAGCCGGGCGGCGGAGGCGAGCACGCCGGGCCCGAGGTCGGACAGGGACAGCTGCCGTAACTGGCGGGCCAGGACGGCGACGGCGAGCGGGGGCAGGGCGAGCGGCAGGAGGGCGACGCGGGTGCTCTCCAGCAGTGCGCGCACGGTGTGCAGGCGGCGCACGTGGCCGGCGGGCAGGGAGTCGGGGTACAGGACGACGAGGTGGCCGCACTGCCGAAGCAACGCGGCGGCCTGGGTGACGGCCATCTCCAGTGGCTGCTCCTCGGGCGGCTGCAGCACGGCGGCGGCCGGTGCGGGCCCCTCGGTCGGGGGGAGCACCAGGTCGGAACTGGTCACCGCTATCGCAATCGGCACGTCGGCTTCCCCGTTCACTCCGGCCGCGGGGGCTCCGGCGGTCGCAGATCGATACTGCCCACTGCTTGCGCCTCCGCACTTTATCCACGATCGGAGCGGCTGAGAACCGTTCTTCGAGGTTTGCCCCACCCGTCGGTGGTCCGGTGTCCGGCCCCTTGACGGGCGGATTGGTCTGGACCATCCTCCACGCCACGGACGGTCGTCGCCGCACCCCCCTCGCATCCCCGCACGACCGTCCGACCCTCGCCTCAACTTCCTTCCCACCGGAGGCAGTAGTGCATCGCATCGGCAGTCCCGGACGTCCCTCGCGCCGCTTGCGCGGCGCCCTGGCCGCCGCGTCCCTCGCCCTGGCCGGCCTCGGCGCCGCCGGCGCCCCGGCCGCGCACGCCGACGCCAACCTCGTCCGCAACCCCGGTTTCGAGTCGGGCCTGTCCGGCTGGTCCTGTACGGACGACAGCGGCACCACCACCGGCTCCCCCGTCCACTCCGGTACGGCCGCGCTGCACGCCGCGCCGTCGGCCTCGGGCAACGCCCGCTGCGCGCAGACGGTGAGCGTGCGCCCCAACTCCTCGTACACGCTCGGCGCCTGGGTGCAGGGCAGTTACGTGTACCTGGGCGCGAGCGGCACCGGGACCACGGACGTCGCCGCCTGGACGCCCGCCGCGACCGACTGGCAGCAGCTGACCACGAGCTTCACCACCGGGCCCACGACCACCTCCGTCACCGTGTACACCCACGGCTGGTACGGGCAGCCGGCCTACACGGCCGACGACGTCGTGCTCACCGGCCCCGGCGGCGGCGATCCCGGGCCGGGCGTCCCCGACGCGCCCGCGGGGCTGACGGCCGGGGCGGTCACCGCCTCCTCCGTCGCCCTGTCGTGGAACGCCGTCCCCGGCGCGACCGGCTACACCGTCTACCAGGACGGCGCCAGGGCGCTGTCGGTGACCGGCACCTCCGCCACCGTCACCGGCCTGGCCGCGGCCACCGCGTACCGCTTCCAGGTCACGGCCACCGGCCCCGGCGGCGAGTCGGCGAGGTCGGCCGCGGTCACCGCGACGACCTCCGGCGGCAGCGGCGGCACGCCCGGCGTGCCCAGGCACGCGGTCACCGGCTACTGGCAGAACTTCGACAACGGCGCGACCGTGCAGCGCATCTCCGACGTACCTGCCGCGTACGACATCATCGCCGTCGCCTTCGCAGACGCCACGACCACGCCCGGCGCGGTCACCTTCGCCCTCGACCCGGCGCTGCACTACACCGAGGCGCAGTTCAAGGCCGACATCGCGGCCAAACAGGCGGCGGGCCGGTCGGTCGTGATCTCGGTGGGCGGCGAGCGCGGCACCGTCTCGGTCAACGATGCCGCGTCGGCGGCGAACTTCGCCGACAGCGTGTACGCGCTGATGCAGAAGTACGGCTTCAACGGTGTCGACATCGACCTGGAGAACGGGCTGAACCCGACCTACATGACGCAGGCGCTGCGCGCGCTGTCCGCCAAGGCGGGCGGCAAGGCGGTGATCACCATGGCACCGCAGACGATCGACATGCAGTCGCCGTCCTCCGCGTACTTCCGCACCGCACTGAACATCAAGGACATCCTGACGGTCGTCAACACGCAGTACTACAACTCCGGCTCGATGAACGGCTGCGACGGCAAGGTCTACGCGCAGGGCTCGGTCGACTTCCTCACGGCGCTGGCCTGCATCCAGCTGGAGGGCGGCCTGGCGCCCTCGCAGGTCGGCCTCGGCGTGCCCGCCTCGCCGCGCGGCGCGGGCAGCGGCTATGTGGCGCCGTCGGTGGTCAACAGCGCCCTGGACTGCCTGGCCACGGGGACGGGCTGCGGATCCTTCAAGCCCGCCCGTACGTATCCGGACATCCGCGGTGCGATGACCTGGTCGACGAACTGGGATGCGAGCGCCGGCAACGCCTGGTCCGGCGCGGTGGGCCCGCACGTGCACGGGCTGCCGTAGGGGCGCACCGCCCCGGGGTGCCGGTCCGGCGGGCGCGCCGGACCGGCACCGCCGGCTCACGGCCGGGGCAGCGTGCAGCCGGGCAGGCCGAGGTCGACCTTGTTGCCGGCGGCTATGCACTTGGTGATGCCGTACGTCTCCTGGGCGTAGTTGATGCCCTGGCGGACGGTGACGTTGCCGTTCTCGTCGACCTCGCACGGGTTGTTCTCCGTGCAGCGCTCACCGTTCTCGTTGCCGGTGTTGTTGATGGCCACGACCTTGCCGGTCGCCGTGTCGACGACGGGCGAGCCGGAGGTGCCGCCGATGGTGTTGCAGGAGGGGGTGTAGCGCAGCGAGTCCTTCCAGGTCCAGTCGCCCTCGCGGAGCTCGTGCACGAAGCCGTCGACGTTGCAGGAGTAAATGCGCTTCCAGTAGCCGGAGACCACCTTGATGGAGGTTCCGGTGGTGGGGTGGTCTCCGGAGAGGGCCAGCGCGCTGATGCCGTACCGCTGCTTGATGCTCGCGTACGTGGTGTTCAGCTGGTAGAGGGTGACATCGGTGTCGGTCATCGTGGCGTACGAGACCTTGACGGCGCGCAGCGTGGCAACCTTGCCTGCGGTGGAGTTCAGCAGACTGAAGGTGCGGCTGGAGGGCTGGTCGGTGATGACCTCGCCCGGGCCCGGCATCCCCGTCTCCAGACAGTGGCCGTTGGTCATGACGAGAGCGGGGTCGTTGTCGGCCGAGCTCGGCATGCGCACCAGCGAACCCGAGCAGTTGCTGAGCGCCACGGTGCCGGCGAAGTCGACGGCCTTGGTGGGCGGTTTGGGCGTCTGCGCCGTGGCGGTGCCCGTGCCGGCGACGGTGGCACCGGCGAGCAGGAGCGTGCCGAGCGCGCCGGCGAGAGGTCTTCTCATGGGGGGTGGTCCTCTCCGAATGCGGTCCGAACCGAGTTTTGACATGTGCATTGTTGGGGCTGGTGGTACCACCCGGCAATCAACCGGTCTGAAGAGATGGAGAAGTTGGCTTGTTTCCCCCGGGCCGGATGGTTGACCTACTCATGTCACTCCTCGAACACTGGAAAAGGTCCGTACCGGACCGAACCCCCCTCACTCGTCGCACGGACGCCCCTGCAGGAGGCAGCATGCGACCGCACACCCCCCACTCCCCCACCCGCAGGCGCTACGGCAGATGGGCCGGTGCCGCCACCGCCGCCCTGCTCACCCTCGCCCTGGCCGCACCCGCGTCGCCCCACTCCCCCAAGGACCCCACGACGCACACCTACGAGGTCACCGGGCCGCGCACCGCCGCCCAGCGCACCGCGATCGCCCGCACCGGCGTCGCCATCGACGCCGTGCGCGACCGCTCCGTCGTCATCACCGCCGACGCCGCCCACGCCGAGCGCGTACGGCAGCTGGGCTACTCCGTACGGGAACTGCCCGGCCCGCCCGACCGCAGCGGCGGGCGCACCGCGACCCCGTTCGACTTCCCGCCCGAGGACGCGAAGTACCACAACTACGCCGAGGCCACGGCGGAGATCGACGCGGACGTCGCCGCCCACCCGAACCTCATGAGCAAGCAGGTCATCGGCAAGTCCTACGAGGGCCGGGACATCGTCGCCGTCAAGGTCACCAACAACGCGACCCGCACGACCCCCACCGGTGCGGCCAAGCCCGAGGTCCTCTTCACCCACCACCAGCACGCCCGCGAGCACCTGACCGTCGAGATGGCCCTGTACCTGCTCAAGGAGTTCGGCACCCAGTACGGCAAGGACGCACGGGTGACGAAGATGCTCGACAGCCGCGTCGTGTGGATCGTGCCCGACCTGAACCCCGACGGCGGCGAGTACGACATCGCCACCGGCTCGTACCGCAGCTGGCGCAAGAACCGCCAACCGAACGCCGGTTCCAACAGCCGGGGCACCGACCTCAACCGCAACTGGGACTACAAGTGGGGCTGCTGCGGCGGCTCCTCCGGCAGCCCCGGCTCGGAGACCTACCGCGGCCGCGCCGCCGAGTCGGCCCCCGAGGTCAAGGTCGTCGCGGACTTCGTGCGCAGCCGCGTCGTCGGCGGCAAGCAGCAGATCAAGGCCGCCATCGACTTCCACACCTACAGCGAGCTGGTGCTGTGGCCGTTCGGCTGGACGTACGACGACACCGCGCCCGGCATGACGCAGGACGACCGCGACGCCTTCGCCACGGTCGGCAGGTCCATGGCCGCGAGCAACGGCTACAAGCCCGAGCAGTCCAGCGACCTGTACATCACCGACGGGTCGATCGACGACTGGCTGTGGGGCGCCCAGAAGGTCTTCGCCTACACCTTCGAGATGTACCCGGACGAAAGCGGCACCGGTGGCGGTTTCTACCCGCCCGACGAGGTCATCGACCGCGAGACGGCGCGCAACCGGGAGGCCGTGCTGCGGCTGCTGGAGAACGCGGACTGCATGTACCGCTCGATCGGCAAGGCGGCGCAGTACTGCAGCTGACGCCCGCCCGGCGCCGGCCCGCGACGGCCGGCGCCGGGGACCGTGATCACGGTCGGATCATGCGCGATCACGATTGGATCTTGACAGCCTCCCTGATGTAGAACTCGTCGTCGATCGCAAATGATCAAGAAAAGCTCTTCATACGAGGGAAGTTCCTCATGCTCCGCACGCGTTCCGCCCGGCGCGCCATCGGTACCGTTGCACTCGTCGTCGCCCTCGGCGGCGGCCTGACCGCCTGCGGGCCCGAGGAGGAGGACAAGGCGGAGGGCACGTCGTCGAGCGCCACCTCCTCCGGTCAGCAGGCGCAGAACCCCAAGGACGACCACGGCCGCGGGGGCCACGGCGGACAGACCGGCGAGGGCGACTGCGGCAAGCCGCCCACGCTGCCGGCCGGCACCAAGATGATCCAGGTCGGCCTGCACCGCGACGCCGGTGTCATCGAGGCCATGGACGCCAAGCCGAAGTGCACGCCCAACGACTGGATCTACCACGGCGAGGGCGACTCCAAGGGCTACAAGATCCCCGCCGACGTCAAGGGCGAACTGGCCCTCAGCGCCGGCCCCGGCCAGTACAAGGCGGTCAGCCGCGAGGAGCTCTCCAAGCACATCGACGGCTGCCTGCGCAACGACTACAACGTTGTCAAGCAGCCCTACGCCTGCTACGGCAACATCTACGAGATCACGCTCAACGACAAGGGCGACACCGTCCTGTCGATGCGCGAGCGCTGGTCCGTCTGACGGACGCCACGGGGACCTTTCCGGAACATTGCGTACCGTTGACGCACTGCCGATGCATTGCTGACGCACTGCACGTGAGACAACGGGAGGTCCCCTTGGCCGCCATAGCCGCCGACGCCGTAGCCCGCCTCGCCGACGAACGGCTGGACCACCGCTTCAAGGGTCTGCCGCCCGACGCCGACGGCACCACGGCCGGCGAGCTCGCCGCCGAACGGCGCTCGCTGTTCACCGGGGGCTTCACCACCCCCGTCCTCACCCTCTCCGCCGAGGCCCTCGACCACAACCTCGCCGTCATGGAGCGCTACGCCGGCGAACACGACCTCGCCTTCGCCCCGCACGGCAAGACGACCATGGCCCCGCAGCTCTTCGCCCGCCAGCTCGAACGCGGCGCCTGGGGCATCACCGCGGCCACCCCCGCCCAGGCACGCGTCTACCGCGCCTTCGGCGTGAGCCGCATCTTCCTCGCCAACGAGGTCGTCGACCCCGCCGCCCTGCGCTGGCTCGCCGGCGAGCTCGCCGCCGACCCCGGCTTCCGGCTCGTCACCTACGTCGACTCCCTGCGCGGCGTCGAACTCATGGACGCCGCCCTGACCGCGGCCGGCACCACGCGCCCCCTCGACGTCGTCCTCGAACTCGGCTCCGACGGCGCCCGCACCGGCCTGCGCACCGAGGCCGAATGCGAGGCCGTCGCCGCGGCGGTCGCCGCCACCGGCACCCTGCGCCTGGTCGGCGTCGCCGGCTACGAGGCGGAGATCCCCGACGCGGACGGCGCCACCGTACGGGCCTGGCTGCACCGCCTCACGGGCCTCGCCGTCGCCCTCGACAAGGCGGGCCGCTTCGCCGGCCTCGACGAGATCGTCGTCAGCGCGGGCGGCAGCTCGTGGTTCGACGCGGTCGCCGAGGTCTTCGCGGAGCTGCCGCAGCTGTCGGCACCGGTGCTCAAGCTGCTGCGCTCCGGTGCGTACGTCACGCACGACGACGGGCAGTACCGGACGAAGACCCCCTTCAACCGCCTCCCCGAACCGGCGGGCGGCGCCCTGCGCCCGGCCCTCCACGTCTGGACCCAGGTCGTCTCCCGCCCCGAACCGGGCCGCGCCTACCTCAACGCGGGCAAGCGCGACGTCTCCTACGACCTCGGCCTGCCGGAACCCCAGCTCGTCCGCTCGGCCCGCGACGGGTCCCTGCGGACGGCGGAGGGCCTGACGGTCCTGCGCCTCGCGGACCAGCACGCGTTCGTGGAGGTGGCGCCGGACGCCACGCCCCTGGAGGTCGGCGACTGGGTGGCCCTGGGCATCTCGCACCCGTGCACGGTGTTCGAGAAGTGGCCGATGATTCCGGTGGTGGAGGAAGACGGCACGGTGACGTCGCTGGTGCGCACGTTCTTCTGACGGCCCACCGGCCTGCACGCTTCGGGGTCCGGGGGCGAAGCCCCCGGAAAAGGGGAACAACCCCTCCCGTGGACACCGTCATACGCAACGCCCTCGTCGTCGACGGCACCGGCCGCACCGCCCCCTACCCCGCCGACGTCGGCATCAGCCGGGGCCGGATCGCCGAGGTCCGTCGCCCCGGCACCGGCCCCCGCCCCTCCGCCCGCCGCATCGTCGACGCCACCGGCCTCGCCCTGGCCCCGGGCTTCATCGACATGCACGCCCACAGCGACCTGGCCCTCCTCGCCGACCCCGGCCACGTGGCGAAGGTCGCCCAGGGCGTGACCCTGGAGGTCCTCGGCCAGGACGGCCTGTCGTACGCCCCGGTCGACGAGGCCGTCGCGGACGGCATCCGCACCCGGATCGCCGGCTGGAACGGCGACGGCACGCACGCCGGCTGGCCCAGCGTCGGCGCCTACCTGGCCCGCCTGGACCGCGGCATCGCCGTCGACGCCGCCTATCTCCTGCCGCACGGCACCCTGCGGGCTCTCGTCGTGGGCTGGGAGGACCGTCCCGCCTCGCCCGCCGAACTGGCCCGGATGAAGCATCTGGTCGCCCGCGGCATGGCGCAGGGCGCGATGGGCCTGTCGGCCGGGCTGACGTACGTGCCGGGCATGTACGCCGACGACGCGGAGCTCGTCGAGTTGTGCCGCGTCGTGGCGGCGTACGGCGGCTACTACTGCCCGCACCACCGGTCGTACGGTGCCGGCGCGCTCACCGCGTACGCGCGGACGCTGGCCGTCGCCCGGGAGGCCGGGTGTCCGCTCCACCTGGCGCACGCGGTGATGAACTTCCCCGTCAACGCCGGCCGCGCCCCCGAGCTCCTCGCCCTGATCGACTCGGCCCTCGCGGACGGCGTGGACGTCTCGCTCGACACCTATCCGTACACGCCCGGCTGCACGACGCTCGCCTCCCTCCTCCCCGGCTGGGCGGGTGCCGGCGGCCCGGAGGCGGTGGTGGCGCGGTTGCGCGACGAGGGGACGGCGGCCCGGATCCGCTACGCCCTGGAGGTGTCGGGGTCGGACGGCTGCCACGGGCTGCCCGTGGACTGGGGGACGGTCGAGATCTCGGGTGTGACGGACGCCCGCCACGCGCGGTACGCGGGCAGGACGGTCGCCGGTGCGGCCCGGGCGACCGGGCAGGAGCCGTGGGCCTTCGTCCGGCGGCTGCTGATCGACGACCGCCTGGGGCCGACGATCCTGCATCACGTGGGCGACGAGGGGAACGTCCGTACGATCATGCGGCACCGCGTGCACACCGGCGGCAGCGACGGCATCCTGCACGGCGTGAAGCCGCACCCGCGCGCCTATGGCACCTTTCCGCACTACCTCGGCCACTACGTCCGTGAGCTGGGCGTCCTCTCGCTGCAGGAGTGCGTGGCGCATCTCACGTCCCGTCCGGCGGCCCGGCTGGGGCTGGCGGACCGGGGTGTCGTACGGGAGGGACACCGCGCGGATCTCGTTCTCTTCGATCCGGGGACCGTGGCCGCCGGTGCCACTTTCGAAGCCCCGCGGACGCTTCCGACCGGCATTCCTTATGTCCTGATTGCGGGACGCTTTGTGATGGAAGACGGCCGCCGGACGAACGTCCTCGCGGGCCGTGCGGTGCGGCATCCCCGGACCCGGAGCTGACGCCTCCGCGGGTGAGGTGCGTGGGGCGAAAGTCGCAGGAGAAAGCGCGGGCGACCCGGGCGGCGGGCCCGTATGGTGGCCGTCATGCAGGTGATCCAGTCAAGCAAGCTCGCCAACGTCTGCTACGAAATCCGTGGCCCGGTGCTCGAGGAGGCCATGCGGCTGGAAGCAGCAGGTCACCGCATCCTCAAGCTGAACACCGGCAACCCGGCGATCTTCGGCTTCGAGTGCCCGCCGGAGATCCTCGAGGACATGCTGCGCAACGTCGGCAGCGCCCACGGGTACGGCGACGCCAAGGGTCTGCTCGCCGCGCGGCGCGCGGTCGTGCAGCACTACGAGACCAAGGGCATCGAGCTGACCGTCGAGGACGTCTACCTCGGCAACGGCGTCTCCGAGCTGATCCAGATGTCGATGCAGGCACTGCTGGACGACGGCGACGAGGTGCTGGTCCCGGCCCCGGACTACCCGCTGTGGACGGCATCGGTGTCGCTGGCCGGCGGCAAGGCCGTGCACTACCGCTGCGACGAGCAGGCGGACTGGATGCCGGACCTGGCCGACATCGAGAGCAAGGTGACCGACCGCACCAAGGCGCTGGTCATCATCAACCCCAACAACCCCACGGGCGCGGTCTACGACGACGAGATGCTGCGCGGGCTGACGGAGATCGCCCGCCGCCACAACCTCATCGTCTGCTCCGACGAGATCTACGACAAGATCCTCTACGACGGCGTCACGCACACGCCGACCGCCGCCCTCGCCCCCGACCTGCTGACGCTGACCTTCAACGGCCTGTCCAAGGCGTACCGGGTCGCCGGCTACCGCAGCGGCTGGTTGGCGGTCTGCGGCCCGAAGGCCCACGCCGACAGCTACATCGAGGGTCTGACGATCCTGGCGAACATGCGGCTGTGCGCCAACATGCCCGCTCAGTACGCGGTGGCCACGGCCCTCGGCGGCCGGCAGACGATCAACGACCTGGTGCTGCCGGGCGGCCGGCTGCTGGAGCAGCGCGACGTCGCGCACGAGCTGCTGACGCAGATCCCGGGTGTGACGTGCGTGAAGCCGAAGGGTGCGCTGTACGCCTTCCCGCGGCTGGACCCCAAGGTCTACAAGATCAAGGACGACCGGCAGATGGTGCTGGACCTGCTGCGGGCCGAGAAGATCATGGTCGTGCACGGGACGGGCTTCAACTGGCCGGAGCCGGACCACTTCCGCCTGGTCACCCTGCCGAACGCCAAGGATCTGGCGGACGCGGTGACCCGGATCGGGAACTTCCTCGACGGCTACGGACAATGACGCGGACGCCAGTTTAGACGCTGTCTAAGTTAGGATGGCTTTCAGAAGTAGTTCAGGAGGCCATCCATGTACGAGCCGACCCGCACCAGGCACGCGGTCCGCGCGCACGGGCCCCACCGCAGCCGCGCGGAAGAACTGGACAATCGCCTGGCCGGCCACTTCACCGCCCTGCTCACGGTGACCGACGAGCTGCGCGCCCTGGAGCCGTCACCGGCGCTGGACGAGGCGGCGGCCCGGCTGGCCGCGGAGATCGAGCGGCTGAGCGACCACCGCCCCCTGCGGGCCGAGCCGACGGCGGGCCTGGCCACGCGGTCGGCACTGCACCAGCGCGCCCACATGCTGGCGGGCCAGGCCCTGGTCGTCGCCACCCAGCGCGCGGACGCCCGCGCCACGACCCTGGCGGCCGACCGCCTGCACGCCCACGCGGACGCCCTGGGCGTCCAGGAGATGCGCCACTCCTAGGGGCAACGAGGGGGCATACGCGCGCCCGCCCCGGCCGCTGCCGGAGCGGGCGGGGCGGGCGGGGCGGGCGGGGCGGGCGGGATCAGCCCAGGCGCTGCACGAGGGCGCGGTACTCGTCCCACAGCTCCTTCGGCGTGTGGTCGCCGAAGGTCTCCAGGTGCTGGGGCACCAGCGCCGCCTCCTCGCGCCAGACCTCGCGGTCGACGGTGAGCAGCAGGTCGAGGTCGGCGTCGGCGATGTCGAGACCGTCGGTGTCGAGGGCCTCCTTCGTCGGCAGGATGCCGATGGGCGTCTCGACGCCGTCCGCCTTGCCGTCGAGGCGCTCGACGATCCACTTCAGCACGCGGCTGTTCTCGCCGAAGCCGGGCCACACGAAGCGGCCGTCGGCGTCCTTGCGGAACCAGTTGACGTAGTAGATCTTGGGCAGCTTCGCCTCGTCGCGGCCCTGGCCCGTGCGGACCCAGTGGCCCATGTAGTCACCCATGTTGTAGCCGCAGAACGGCAGCATGGCGAAGGGGTCGCGGCGCAGCTCGCCGACCTTGCCCTCGGCGGCGGCGGTCTTCTCGGAGGCGACGTTGGCGCCGAGGAAGACGCCGTGCTGCCAGTCGAAGGACTCGGTCACCAGCGGAACGGCGCTGGCCCGGCGGCCGCCGAAGAGGATCGCGGAGATCGGGACGCCCTTGGGGTCCTCCCACTCGGGGGCGATGATCGGGCACTGCGAGGCGGGGACGGTGAAGCGGGCGTTGGGGTGGGCGGCCGGGGTGCCGGAGGCCGGCGTCCAGTCGTTGCCCTTCCAGTCGGTCAGGTGGGCGGGGGTCTCCTCGGTCATCCCCTCCCACCACACGTCGCCGTCGTCGGTGAGGGCGACGTTGGTGAAGACGGCGTTGCCCCACAGCGTCTTCATGGCGTTGGCGTTGGTGTGCTCGCCGGTGCCGGGGGCGACGCCGAAGAAGCCGGCCTCGGGGTTGATGGCGTAGAGGCGGCCGTCCTCGCCGAAGCGCATCCAGGCGATGTCGTCGCCGATGGTCTCCACCGTCCAGCCGGAGACGGTGGGCTCCAGCATGGCGAGGTTGGTCTTGCCGCACGCGGACGGGAAGGCGGCGGCGACGTACTTGGCCTCGCCGGTGGGCGGCGTGAGCTTGAGGATGAGCATGTGCTCGGCGAGCCAGCCCTCGTCGCGGGCCATGACGGAGGCGATGCGCAGCGCGTAGCACTTCTTGCCGAGCAGGGCGTTGCCGCCGTAGCCGGAGCCGTAGGACCAGATCTCGCGGTCCTCGGGGAAGTGCGAGATGTACTTGGTGGAGTTGCACGGCCAGGGCACGTCCGCCTCGCCCTCGGCGAGCGGTGCGCCGAGGGTGTGGACGGCCTTGACGAAGAAGCCGTCGTCGCCGAGCTCGTCGAGGACGGGCTGCCCCATGCGGGTCATGGTGCGCATCGAGACGGCGACGTAGGCGGAGTCGGTGATCTCGACGCCGATGGCGGAGAGCGGCGAGCCGAGCGGGCCCATGCAGAAGGGGACGACGTACATGGTGCGGCCGCGCATGGAGCCGCGGAAGATGCCCTGCTCACCCGCGAAGATCTCCCGCATCTCGGCGGGGGCCTTCCAGTGGTTGGTGGGGCCCGCGTCCTCCTCCTTCTCGGAGCAGATGAAGGTGCGGTCCTCGACGCGCGCCACGTCCGTGGGGTCGGAGGCGGCGTAGTAGGAGTTGGGGCGCTTGACCGGGTCGAGCTTGCGGAAGGTGCCCTTGGCGACGAGCTCCTCGCACAGCCGCTCGTACTCCGCCTCGGATCCGTCGCACCACACGATGCGGTCGGGCTGGGTGAGAGCGGCGATCTCGTCGACCCAGGCGATGAGCTCCTGGTGGTTGGTGGGTGTGGTGGGAGCCGCACTGCTGCGCGCCACGATCACTCCGTTCCGCCGGAACCCGCTGCCCGGCGTCAGATGTTGAGGGTGGTCGCGGGCCCTCGTCGTCAGCCAGGGACGTCCGGGTCCGCCTTTGCACTTGTGTTGCCCCTTGGGGGCTGCGACCCAGACGCTCTCGTGTTCGCTCATCCGGTGCCGCCCGCACTCATTTGATCATCCGACCTCTCATCCGATCTGTCCAGGGGGCGCCCGGGTGACCATCGCCACCCGGTACTGATCCGTAACCTACGGTGGCGTAGGTAGCATGACCGCCATGACTTCCGCGCCCGACGCAGCGCTGCCCGCGCACTCCGCTTCCGCCGGGGCGGCCACCGCCGCACCGATCACCGCACCGATCACCGCCCCCGCCGCCGACGACAGCGCCTCCGCGCCGGTCAAACCCCGGCTGCGCGGCTGGCTGCACGCGGGCATGTTCCCCGCGGTGCTGGTCTCCGGCGTCTTCCTCACCGCGCTCGCCGACAGCACCCGCGGCCGGATCGCCTGCGCGGTCTACGTGCTGAGTGCCTGTCTGCTCTTCGGCATCAGCGCGCTGTACCACCGCGGCAACTGGAGCCCGCGGGCGACGGCCGTGCTGCGCCGCCTCGACCACGCGAACATCTTCCTGATCATCGCCGGCACCTACACCCCGCTGACCATGCTGCTGATCCCCGGCAGCCGGGGGCAGCTGCTGCTGTGGGCCGTGTGGGCCGCCGCCCTCGCCGGCATAGCCTTCCGTGTCTTCTGGGTCGGCGCGCCCCGCTGGCTGTACACCCCCTGCTACATCGCGATGGGCTGGGCCGCCGTCTTCCTCCTCCCGGACTTCCTGCGCAAGGGCGGCATCGCCGTGCTCGTCCTGGTGATCGTCGGCGGCCTGCTCTACTCCGCGGGCGGCGTCATCTACGGGATCAAGCGCCCCAACCCGTCACCGCGGTGGTTCGGTTTCCACGAGGTCTTCCACTCGCTGACGCTGGCCGCGTTCATCACGCACTACGTCGGCATCTCCCTGGTGGCCTATTCGCACGCGTGACGGCAGGCGGGAAGCCCTCCCGCGCAGTGGCCGCGGCCTGGAGGCCGCGGCCACGCGCCATGCCAGGCCGCCGACACCAGCCACCACCACGACGAGCACGGCCGCCTCGCCGCCGAGCACGAAGCCCGCGACGCACAGCACGGCCACCACCAAAGCACCCAAGAACACGACGAACCCCCTCCGGTCGAACCGACCGTTCACCTGCCCCGTACTCAGGGTCACATGCACCACTGACAATCAGGGTCCCGTCAATGCGGCGGCCCGGCGAGAATGCCTGCATGGCCTCTGCACAGACCTCCCCCGCTGTGCCGCGCGGCACCACCGTGCCCCGGCTCGGCCTGCGCGAGCGCAAGAAGATCCGGACCCGGCAGGCGATCCGCCGGGCCGCCTACCGGCTCTTCGCCGAGCACGGGTACGACGCCACGCCCGTGGACCGGATCGCCGAGGCCGCGGACGTCTCCCCCAGCACCGTCTTCCGCTACTTCCCCACCAAGGAAGACATCGTGCTCACCGACGAGTACGACGAGATGCTGGCCGCCGCCGTACGGGCACGGCCGGCCGGCGAGCCGCCCCTGGAGTCCGTGCACCGGGCCGTGCTGGACGTCCTGGGCCACATCGTGGAACACGACCCCGCCGAACTGCGCCGGCGCACCGCCCTCGTGCACGAGGTGCCGGCGCTGCGCGGCCGGACGGCCGAGTGCCTGGCGGAGTCGAGCCGCGCGCTGTGCACCGTCCTCGCCGAGCGCACCGGGCGCCCCGCCGACGACCTGGAGCTGCGCGTGGTGGTCGCGGCCGTGCTGGGGGCGCTGCAGGAGACGATGATGCACTGGATCGAGCGGGGCCGTGAGGGCACCGACGCGGACCTGCTCCCGCTGGCCGACCGCGCGTTGCGCCTCCTGGCGGCCGGCCTGCGGCTGTGAGCCGGGGCGGCGGGTCCGTCGTGGCTTGTTGCGCCCACGCGGCGGCAGCCGCACATCGACAACGCCCCGCGCCCCTGAGGGGGCGCCCCCTCAGGGGCGCGGGGAACTGCGCGACAAGCCACGGCGGACCCGCACCCGCGCACACGGCTACGCGCGGCTCAGCAGGCCCTCCAGGACCTTCGGGTCCGCCGTCGGCGCGTCGCAGGTGAAGTTGCGGCACACGTACGCCGCCGGGCGACCGTCGAGCAGGGGGCGGCCGGCCAGCAGCGGTACCTCGTCGGCGTCCGGCGCACCGGCGGCCACGACCAGGCCGGGTGCGGTCGACAGCAGAGCCGTGCGGTGCAGTTCACGGGTGGCCGGGTCGTCCGGGGGACCGACGACGGCCACCTCGCGCGGCCCGTCGAGGAGCGCCTCGGCGACCGCCAGGCCCCAGCTGATGAAGCGCGGGGCGCGGCCGGCGAGGGTGCGCACGACGCCGAGGGCCTTCTCCGCCGCCTCGCGGTGTGCCGCGGTGCCGGTGACGGCGGCGTACGTCAGCAGGGCGCCGGCGGCCGCGGTCCAGCCGGAGGGTGCCGCGTTGTCGGTGGGGTCCTGGGGCCGGCGGATGAGGGTCTCGGCGTCGTCGGCGGTGTCGTGGAAGGTGCCGTCGGCGGCGGTGAAGTGGGTGAGCACGGTGTCGAGGAGCAGCCCGGCGAACTCCGTCCACACGCCCTCGCCGGTCACGGCCGCCAGGGCGAGGAAGCCTTCGGCGACGTCGGCGTAGTCCTCCAGGACGCCCGCGTTCCGGCCGGCGGTGCCGGCGAGGGAGGTGCGGGCGAGCCGCCCGTTCCAGTCCATGTGGACGCGCACCAGCAGGTCGGCGGCGTCGGTGGCGGCCTCGACGAGGTCCGGGCGGTCGAAGTAGGCGCCGGTCTCGGCGAGTGCCGCGATGGTCAGGCCGTTCCAGGCCGCCACGATCTTGTCGTCGCGCCCGGGCCGGGGCCGCCGGTCGCGGGCGGCCAGCAGCCGCTGCCGTACGGAGGCGAGCCGTCCGGCGTCGAGGAGCTGCTCGGTGTCGGGCAGGCGCAGCACGGAGGCGCCCTCCTCGAAGGTGCCCTCCTCGGTGACGCCGAAGTGCTCGGCCGCGAGCGCCGCGTCCTGTTCGCCGAGGGCCTCGCTCAGCTGCTGCGGGGTCCACACGTAGTACGCGCCCTCGCGGTGGTGCCCCGAGCCGTCGTCGCTGTCGGCGTCGAGTGCGGAGGCGAAGCCGCCCTCGTCGGTGCGCAGCTCGCGCACCAGGAAGTCGGCCGTCTCCAGGGCGACCCGCCGCGCGAGCTCCGAGCCGGTGGCCCGCCACAGGTGGGCGTACGCCCGGCACAGCAGGGCGTTGTCGTAGAGCATCTTCTCGAAGTGCGGGACGGTCCAGGTGGCGTCGACGGAGTAGCGGGAGAAGCCGCCGCCGAGCTGGTCGTAGATGCCACCACGGGCCATGGCCTCGCAGGTGGCGGCGGCCATCTCCAGGGCGCCCGGGGACCCGGTGCGCGCGTGGTGGCGCAGCAGGAACTCCAGCGTCATGGAGGGCGGGAACTTGGGGGCGCCGCCGAAGCCGCCGTGGGACGCGTCGAAGTCGCGGGTGAGGCCCATGAGGGCGGCGTGCAGGTCGTCGGGGCCGGGCGGACGGGTGGTGTCCACGGCGAGGGAGCGCTCGGAGAGGTCGCGCACGATCCGCTGCGCGACCTCGCCCACTTCCTCGCGCCGGTCCTGCCAGGCGGCCCGGACGCCTTCGAGGACCTGCCGGAAGGAGGGCATGCCGTGGCGCGGGGCGGGCGGGAAGTAGGTGCCGAAGTAGAAGGGCTCGCCGTCGGGCGTCATGAAGACCGACATCGGCCAGCCGCCCTGCCCGGTGGCGGCCTGGACCGCCTCCATGTACACGGCGTCGATGTCGGGCCGCTCCTCCCGGTCGACCTTCACCGAGACGAAGTGCTCGTTCATGAAGGCGGCGGTGGCCTCGTCCTCGAAGCTCTCGTGGGCGAGGACGTGGCACCAGTGGCACGAGCTGTACCCGACGCTGAGGAAGACGGGCACGTCGCGCCGGCGCGCCTCGGCGAACGCGTCGGGCGACCAGGGCCACCAGTCGACGGGGTTGTCCGCGTGCTGGAGGAGGTAGGGGGAGGTCTCGTGCGCGAGGCGGTTGGGCATGGGCCCATCCTTGCGCACGCCGACGCCGCCCGTCGGCCGCCGCCTCGCCGTACGGCCGATGCGTCGGCCGTACGGGCGGCGGCCCGGCGGGCGGCGCCCGGCGCCCCGTAGGGGCGCGGGGCTGTGCCGATCTGCGGCTGCCGCCGCGTGGGCGCGACACGGCGCCCCGTCTGCGGGCGCGTCGTGGCTTGTCGCGCAGTTCCCCGCGCCCCTTACGGGGCACCGTGGTGCACCCCGACGAAGATCCGCCGGACCAGGCGCTAGGCCGCGGTCTTGCCGGTCTCGCCGGAGGCGGTGGGCTCCGGCGCCTCCTCGAAGTCCACGCGCTTCATGTGCTTGTTCATGCTCTTCATCAGCAGCCAGACGGCTCCGCCGATGACGGCGAAGACGATGAAGCCGAGCACACCCGGGGTGACCTTGTCCTGGTCGAGGTCCTGGGCGGCGAGCGGCAGCGTGGCGGCGAGGGAGGCGGTCGCGCTCATCATGGTGTCAATTGTTGCGGATGCCCGCGAAGAGGTCGTCCTCGGGGAGGGAAGTGTCCACGAGGGACTTCGCGAGCTCGTACTCCTCGGTGGGCCAGACCTCGCGCTGGAGGTCCAGCGGCACCCGGAACCAGCCGCCGTCGGGGTCGATCTGGGTGGCGTGGGCGATCAGGGCCTTGTCGCGGATCTCGAAGAAGTCGCCGCAGGGCACGAAGGTGGTCAGCGTGCGGTCGCGGCCCATGGTGTGCCAGCGCTCCAGCCACTCGCCGTAGGGCGACTCCATGCCGCGCTCGATCAGCGCGTCGTGCAGGGCCTGGGTGCGCTGCCGGTTGAAGCCCTGGTTGTAGTAGAGCTTCTGCGGCTGCCAGGGCTCGCCGGCCTCGGGGTAGCGCTCGGGGTCGCCCGCGGCCTCGAACGCCACCATCGAGATCTTGTGGGTCATGATGTGGTCGGGGTGCGGGTAGCCGCCGTTCTCGTCGTACGTGGTGATCACGTGCGGGCGGAACCGGCGGATCATCTTCACCAGGCGGCCGGCGGCCTCCTCGACGTCCTGGAGGGCGAAGCAGCCCTCCGGCAGCGGGGGCAGCGGGTCGCCCTCGGGCAGGCCGGAGTCGACGAAGCCCAGCCACTCCTGCTTCACGCCCAGGATGTCGCGGGCCTCGGCCATCTCCTTGGCCCGCACCTCGTGGATGTTCGCCTCGATGTAGGGGTCGCCCTGGAGCTTGGGGTTGAGGATGGAGCCGCGCTCCCCACCCGTGCAGGTGACGACCAGCACGTCCACCCCCTCGGACACGTACTTGGCCATCGTGGCCGCGCCCTTGCTCGACTCGTCGTCGGGGTGGGCGTGAACGGCCATCATTCGCAGCTGCTCAGTCAAGGCTCGATCCTCAGTCACTGGTTCATGGCCCCTCCCATGGACATGCGGGGCGCCTCCTATAGTGACCGAAGCGGGCACCGTTTCATTCCGCGTTCATCAACCGGCGCCCAGGAGGGAACGATCATGGCAGCGGAGCACGACGCGCCGCCCGCCGGGCGCTACGGCCGGTCGGCGGACGAGCGGGCCGACCGCAAGCTGAGGATCGCCGCCTGGGTGCTGGGCGCCGCGCTGGTCGGTTTCGTCGGCTGGGCCGGTGTGCATTACGTCACGAAGTCGGACGTCACGGGCCAGCTGCTGCGTTCGCAGACGATTTCGGACACCTCGGTCCAGGTCGTGGTGGAGGTCCGCAAGGACGCGGACGCGGTGGGCGTGTGCACCCTGTACTCCCTGGGCGCGGACGGCAGGGAGGTCGGCCGCAAGGACGTGACCTTCGACCGCCGTGCGGAGAACTACACCGAGCGGGTCACGTTCCGCACCACGGAGCACGCGGCGGCCACGCAGCTGGAGGGCTGCCGCACCGCCTCCGGCCGCACCCGGTGACACCGGCCCGGCGCGTACTCCGGGTCACGGCCGCTGACCTGCATTGACGCGATTCTTGCGGCGTTCGCCCCGCTTACTCCTTCCCCCTTTCCGGACGTAATTGTTAGGCTCGTGGTTTCGCCCCGCTTTGAAGGTGCACCCTTCTGAGTAGGGCGTTCATTTGTATCGACATGTACACCCGGCATTCCCCCAGTACCGACGAGGAGCACCTGTGACCCAGACCAGCGACAACGTCACCTGGCTGACTCAGGAGGCGTACGACCAGCTCAAGGCCGAGCTGGAGTACCTGTCTGGTCCCGCTCGCACCGAGATCGCCGCAAAGATCGCGGCGGCCCGCGAGGAAGGTGACCTGCGAGAGAACGGCGGTTACCACGCGGCCAAGGAGGAGCAGGGCAAGCAGGAGCTCCGCGTGCGCCAGCTGACGCAGCTGCTCGAGTCCGCCAAGGTCGGCGAGGCCCCTGCGGCCGACGGTGTGGTCGCCCCCGGCATGGTCGTCACGATCGCCTTCGACGGCGACCCGGACGACACCCTGCAGTTCCTGCTGGCCTCCCGTGAGTACGCCAGCTCGGACATCGAGACCTACTCGCCCCAGTCCCCCCTGGGCACGGGCGTGAACGGCAAGAAGATCGGCGAGGACGCCGTGTACGAGCTGCCGAACGGCAAGAAGGCCGCCGTGCGCATCCTCGACGCCAAGCCGTACCAGGGCTGAGCCACCGCGCAGCACTGCGCGCCGGGCCCCGGTCGCTCCCTCGGGAGCGGCCGGGGCCTTTGGCATGTCTCATGCCGTCTTCGCCGAGGCCGTCCCTCACCCCGTCGCCGAGCGGTACTTGCGCACCGCCAGCGTCCGGAAGACCACGACGATCAGCACCGACCACAGCAGCGACGCCCACACCGGGTGCTGCATGGGCCACGCATCGGGCGCGCGGTAGCCCGGCGGCAGGTTGCCGAACAGCTCCCGCGCCGCCTGCACGGTGGCGCTGAAGGGGTTCCACTCGGCGATGGTCCGCAGCACGGTGGGCATGTTGTCCGCCGGGACGAAGGCGTTGGAGATGAAGGTCAGCGGGAAGAGCCAGATCAGGCCGCCGGAGGTGGCCGCCTCCGGGGTGCGCACGGACAGGCCGATCAGCGCGCCGATCCAGGAGAAGGCGTAGCCGAGCAGGAGCAGCAGCCCGAAGCCGGCCAGCGCCCGCAGGATGCCTTCGTGGATGCGCCAGCCGACGATCAGCGCGACGATCGCCAGGACGACGAGGGTCAGCGCGGTCTGCACCAGGTCGGCCAGGGTGCGGCCGGTCAGGACGGCGCCGCGGGCCATGGGCAGGGAGCGGAAGCGGTCGATGAGGCCCTTGTGCATGTCGTCGGCGATGCCCGCGCCGGCGCCGGCGGTGGCGAAGGTGACGGTCTGGGCGAAGATGCCCGCCATCAGGTACTCGCGGTAGGTGCCCGGATCCGTGCTGCCGCCGACCGCGATCGAGCCGCCGAAGACGTAGCTGAACAGCACGACGAACATGATCGGTTGGACGAGGCCGAAGACCACGACCTCGGGGATCCGCAGCATGCGGATGAGGTTGCGGCGGGCGACGACCAGGGAGTCGCGCACGGATCCGAGGGGGCCGCCGCGGCCCACGGGGGCCGGCCGGCGGGCGAGGGCGGTGCCGGTGGTGCTCATCGTGCCGCCTCCTGGCGCGGTGCGGGGGCCTCCGCGATCTCCTCCGCCGCGTGCCCGGTGAGCGAGATGAACACGTCGTCCAGGGTCGGGCGGCGCAGGCCGATGTCGTCGATCTCGATGGCGCGGGCGTCCAGTTCGCGGATGATCTCGGCGAGCAGCCGGGCGCCGCCGGAGACCGGGACGGTGATCCTGCGGGTGTGCCGGTCGACGGTGGGCTCGCCCTCGCCGAAGGCGCGGACGACGCCGAGCGCGGGCTCCAGGTGGCCGGGCTCGTGCACCACCAGCTCCACGCGTTCGCCGCCGGTGCGGGCCTTGAGCTGGTCGGAGGTGCCGCGGGCGATGACCCTGCCGTGGTCGATCACGCAGATGTCGTGGGCGAGGTGGTCGGCCTCCTCCAGGTACTGCGTGGTCAGCAGCAGGGTGGTGCCGCCGGCGACGAGTTCCTGGACGACCTCCCACAGCTGCTGGCGGTTGCGCGGGTCCAGGCCGGTGGTGGGCTCGTCCATGAACATCACCGGCGGGCTGACGACGAGGGCGGCGGCCAGGTCCAGGCGGCGGCGCATGCCGCCGGAGTAGGTGCGGGCGGGGCGGTCGGCGGCGTCGGTGAGGTGGAAGCGCTCCAGGAGCTCGACGGCGCGCGCCTTGGCGTCGCGGGCGCCCAGCTGGTAGAGCTGCCCGACCATCCGCAGGTTCTCACGCCCCGTCAAGTACTCGTCGACGGCGGCGAACTGGCCGGACAGCCCGATGGCGTGCCGGACCTCGTTGGGCTTCTTCAGGACGTCGATGCCGGCGACCACGGCCCGTCCGCGGTCGGGCCGGATGAGGGTGGTGAGGACGCGGACGGCGGTGGTCTTGCCGGCGCCGTTGGGGCCGAGCAGACCCAGCACGGTGCCTTCGGGAACGTCGAGGTCGACGCCGTCCAGAGCCCTGACGTCGCCGAAGGACTTGACCAGTCCTTCGGCATATATGGCACCTGACATGGGTGTTCTCCCCGTTCGGGTGACGTAATGGTTGATTTTACGTTCGACATCCCCTTTCCGCCCTCTGAATGCATCCCCCCGCATATGACGCATATACCGTGCGCGATTTCCCTGTGCACCGGTTGCCGGTTCGTTGCGCGCGGGCAGGCCCCGTACCTGGGTGAATGCGGCGTTCCGGGTGGACGAACCCGGGCTTTCCGGGCGCCTCATACATACATACCGACCGGTTTGTGGAGCACTGGTACAAGCAGCCCGCAGGCCGCGTACCCTGTCGGCATTCTCTGCGAGCAATACCCCTGCACTTTGCACCTCGTCCCCTGCCCACCGCACGAAGTGAGCCCCAGGCCATGCCCACCTCTCAGGACATGACGACCGACCTCGCCCCCGGCGTCCTCGATGCCCTCCAGCACCAGGTGGCCGTCTTCGCCCGGCGCGCGGAACAGACGCGCCTCGGCGGCGTCGGCCGGGTCCACAACTCGATGGACCGCGCCGCCTACCTCCTGCTCAACCGCCTCGACCAGGAAGGCCCCATGGGCGTCAAGGCGCTCGCCGGGGGCATGGGCATCGACTCCTCCACGGTGACCCGCCAGGTGGCCCCGCTCGTCGACACCGGCCTGGTCAAGCGCACGTCGCACCCCGAGGACGGCCGGGCCGTGGTGCTGCAGCTCTCCCCGCGCGGCAAGGCCCGCCTGGAGGAGGTGCGCACCTCGCGGCGCGAGCTGATGGGCCTGGTCACCGCCGACTGGTCGGAGGACGAGCGCGCCGTCTTCTGCTCGCTGCTCACGCGCTTCAACACCGCCCTGTCCCACATCCACTTCGGGCAGCCCGCACCGGTGCCGCCCGCCTCCTGACCGCATCGCGCCCGGGCCCTTGACCGTCCCGCGCGCCTGCCGTGTCCTGGGAGCGTGCGAGAGCGGCGGGCCGACCACGAGCGCCTGCGCGCCCGGGAGTTCGACTCGTTCGTCGGGGGCGCGGGGGGCCGGCTGCTGCACATCGCGCTGCTGCTCACCGGGGAGCCCGCGACGGCCGAACGCCTGCTGACGACCGCCCTGGCCCGTACGTACGCCGCCTGGGACCGGTTGCGCGGCGAGGACCCCTACGAGCGCGCCCGCACCGAGCTGGTCGAGACCTTCGCCCGCTCCGCCCGGCGCCACGGCAGGGTGCCCGGCGCCCTGCTCGGCCCGCTGCCCCCGCCGCAGCGGCTGGTGCTGGTGCTGCGGCTGTCCGAGGACGTCGCCGAGGAGCAGGTCGCGGCCCTGCTGGGGCTGCCCGTCGAGCGGGTACGGACACTGTGCGCGCGGGCGGTGCGCACGCTGGTCGACCGGTGAACGGCCCGGACCGCCGGGAGGCCGAGGCCCTGCGGCTGCTGCGGCAGGTGCGGCCGACGGTGCCGCCGGGGCTGGCGGCACGGGCCGCCGAGGAGGGCCGGCGCCTGCTGCGCCGGAGGCGCGCCCTGGCCGCGGCGGGCTGGGCGCTGCTGCTGGCCGCCGTGGTGGTCTTCGCACTGTGGGCGGCGGTCGCCGAGCCATGGGTGGCGCCGGAGGCGACCGACGGGCTGTACCCGTGAGAACGCCGTACCCGTAAAAAGCGCCGGTCCTCCCCCGAAGGGGAGGACCGGGAGGGGAATCGTTACCCCAGCGCCTGGGTGAGGTCCGCCACCAGGTCGTCGGCCGACTCGATGCCGACCGAGACGCGCACGAGGTCCGCCGGGACCTCCAGCGCGGAGCCCGCCACCGACGCGTGCGTCATGCGGCCCGGGTGCTCGATGAGCGACTCCACGCCGCCCAGCGACTCGCCGAGCGTGAAGAGCTTCGCCCGGTTGCACACCTCGACCGCCGCCTCCTCGCCGCCGGCGACGCGGAAGGAGACCATGCCGCCGAAGGCGCGCATCTGCTTGGCGGCCACCTCGTGCAGCCGGTGCTCGGGCAGGCCCGGGTAGTAGACCTGGGTCACCTTGGGGTGGGCGACCAGCATCTGGACGATGCGCTCGGCGTTGGCCGTGTGCCGGTCCATGCGCACCGCGAGCGTCTTGATGCCGCGCAGGGTCAGCCACGCGTCGAACGGCCCGGCCACCGCGCCCATGGCGTTCTGGTGGAAGGCCAGCTCGTCGCCGAGGCCGGCGTCGGCCGTCACCAGGGCGCCGCCGACGACGTCGGAGTGGCCGCCCATGTACTTGGTGGTGGAGTGCACGACCACGTCCGCGCCCAGCGACAGCGGCTGCTGCAGGTAGGGGCTGGCGAAGGTGTTGTCGACCACCAGCTTGGCGCCGGCCTCGTGGGCGACGGTCGCGACCGCGGCGATGTCGGTGATGCCGAGCAGCGGGTTGGAGGGCGTCTCGACCCAGACCACCTTGGTCTGCGGGCGGATCGCCGCGCGCACCGCCGCCGGGTCGGAGGTGTCGGCGACCGACCACTCCACGCCCCAGCGGCCGACGACCTTGGCGAAGAGACGGAACGTGCCGCCGTAGGCGTCGTTCGGGATGACCACGTGGTCACCGGGGGCCAGCAGGGTGCGCAGCAGGCAGTCCTCGGCGGCCAGGCCCGAGGCGAAGGCCAGGCCGCGCACACCGCCTTCCAGGGCCGCCAGGTTCTCTTCCAGGGCGGTACGGGTGGGGTTCGCGCTGCGGCTGTACTCGTAGCCGCCGCGCAGCCCGCCCACGCCGTCCTGCTTGTAGGTGGACACTTGGTAGATGGGCGGTACGACTGCCCCGGTCAGGGGGTCCGCCTCCTGCCCCGCGTGGATGGCGAGGGTCTCGAAGCTGTGCTGGTCGCTCATTGTCCCGAGAGTAGTACCCCGTTCACGTGAACGGTCCTGTTCACTTGTTGCAGGCGGATGAACAGTGTCTGCCTCGTCGCACTCGTCGCTTTCGTCAGGAAGGCCCATGGAGTTTCTTTTCATCCTGCTCGCCGTCGTGATCGTCTGCGGGTTCCTGGTCGTCCCGGCGGCGCGCCGCCGCCGGGCCCTGCAGGACGCCGCGGCCGGTGCCGGCGCGGCCGTCGACCCGTACGGCGCGTACGGCTTCGTCCCGCCCGAGCGCCTGGACCTGCGGCTGCCCGGCCCCGACGACGAGCTGCTGGCGGCCGTGGGCGAGGCGCGGCGCACCCAGGACTGGAAGCCGGCGGCCGACCTGCTCGCCCGCACCCCCGCCGGCAGCGCCGACGAGCTGCGCTGGCAGCGGGTCCAGACCCTGGCCGGCGCGGCGGCGCAGGAGCTGGCCGAGACGCCGGGCACGGGCGGCGTGTGGCTGCGGCACTGGCGCGTGGTGGCCCCCGAGGACGCCGGCGGCGCCGCGGTGCAGGCGGAGTTCCTGGTGCAGCAGGCCCTGCGCAACCCCTCCTCCCAGGACTACCGCATGATCCTGGAGGAGGCCCGTACGGTGTGCGCCGAGGCCACCCGCCTGGCACCCGACGACGTCGTGCCGCACATCGTCGCGCTGAACGTGGCCCGCGGCCTGGGGGCGAGCGAGGCGGAGTTCCAGTCCCTGTGGGAGACCGTCGTCTCGCGCGCCCCGGGCCACATGGGCGCCCACCTCGCGGCCCTGCGCTACTGGAGCGCCTCCTGGCACGGCTCCCAGGACCGGGCCGAGGACTTCGCCCGCCGCGCGGCCGCCGGCGCCGGCGAGGGCAGCCTGCTGCCGGCACTGCCGCTGTTCGCGGTCCACGACCACCTGCCCGACGTCCAGCTGGTGCGCAGCCTCTTCCAGAGCGCGGTGATCACCGACGCCATCGAGGCGGCGCACTTCGCGGTGCTGCACGCCCCGCAGGACCACCCGGTGCTGCCGCACGTCCGCCACCTGCTGGCGTGGTTCCTGGTCCGCGCCGAGCGCTACGGCGAGGCACTGGAGCAGCTGCGCAAGGTCGACGGCCACATCGGCGCCATCCCCTGGACGTACGAGCAGGACCCGGTCGCCGCGTACACCGCCTTCCGCGCCATGGCGGTGGCGGGCGCCCAGCGCGGCTGACGCCGGCGCCCACGCGGACGGGGCGGCTTTTCGACGG
The DNA here is from genome assembly GCF_057552455.1 of Streptomyces sp. PKA51. NCBI lineage: Bacteria > Bacillati > Actinomycetota > Actinomycetes > Kitasatosporales > Streptomycetaceae > Streptomyces > Streptomyces sp. PKA51. The sequence continues at coordinate 35,160 of NZ_BAAJPZ010000008.1, read as the reverse complement.
CGGTTCGGCGGCCTTTCGACCACCTTTCGACGGCGGTTCGACGGCCCGTTGGCGACGGTTCGACGGCCAGTCGGCGGCGGTTCGGCGGCGGTTCGGCGGCGGGCGAAAACCGCCGGACCGCCGCCCCGGTCGCACATATGATCCCCACATCCGTTTTTCACACCCTTGTGGGGGTCTTCGCCCAGTGGGCACATCTCTGCGTGCGCTGCGCGCACTTGTCCTCCTGGCCGGCTTCTACCTGCTGGCCCTCCTCCTGCTCGGCGTCCTCGCCGGCGCCGACGTCGCCGCGGCCCTGTGGATCCCCGGCCCGGCCGCGGTGAAGGTGTACCTCCTCTCCGTCGTCCTCGCCGTCCCCGTCCTGCGCGGCGTGTTCGTCCTGCGTACGCCCCGGGTCGAGGACCCCGCCGGACTGCCCGTCACCGACGCCGGGCAGCCGGAGCTCTGGCGCACCGTCCGTTCCCTGGCCGAGCGCACCGGCACCCGCGCCCCCGACACGATCGTCCTCACCGGCGACGTCAACGCCGGCGTCACCGAGGACGCCCGGCTGCTCGGCCTGCTGCCCGGCCCCCGCCGCCTCTACCTCGGCGTCCCGCTGCTCACCGGCCTGACCGAGCCCCAGCTGCACGCCGTCGTCGCCCACGAGCTCGCCCACTACGGCAACACCGACACCCGTCTGGCCGGCCTCACCCTGCGCGGCCGCGACACCGTGCTGCGCACCGTCGACGCCTTCCGGGAACAGGCGGACAAGCGCGTCGGCAAGGAACGTGCCCGCCAGGAGAAGGCCGCCGCCAAGGCCCTCGGCAAGGGCCGCAAGCCCAAGAAGATCGACACGGGCAACGCCGGGGCCTCCTACCGGCTGATGGGCCGGCCCTTCCTGGCGTACGCACGGTTCTACCTGCGCGCCACGCACGGCACCGGCCGCCGGCAGGAACTCGCCGCCGACCGCCTGGCCGCCCGCGTCGCCGGCCGCGACGCCACCGCCGCGGCCCTGCGCGAGACCGCCGTCCTCGACGCCGCCCACGACTTCTACATGAGCCGCTACGCCACCGCCGGCACCGGCGCCGGCCTCCTGCCGCCGCGCGGCGAGGTCTTCGGCGGTCTGCGCCGGCTGCTCGCCGACCCCGGACGCCAGGAGAACCTGGCCGCCCTGCGCGCCGAACCGCCGCACCAGGAGCCCACCCCGTACGACACCCACCCACCGGTGGCCCTGCGCATCGAGCTGATCGAGGCGCTGCCCGACGACGGCCGCGCCGCGGCGTCCGGCGCCCGACCTGCACTCGAGCTGCTGCGGGAACCGGAGCGGGTTTTGGCGGACCTGGAGGACGCCGTCCTGACCCCCGAGGCCCGGGCCATGACCCGCCTGGACTGGCCCGAGCTGGTGCACCGCACCGTGCACACCCGCACCGAGGCCACCGCCGAAGCCCTGTGCACCGCGCTCGGCACGGCAGGCGGCAGCGCCCTCGCCGATCTGACCGCCCTCCTCGACGCCGTCGACGGCGGACGCCTGTGGGAGGTCGCAGGCCGCCTGCCCAAGTCGCCGGAGGCGGCCCGGGCGACGGGCCGCGCCGCCCGCGAATTCCTCCGCCCGGCCCTGCACACGGGCCTGTGCGCCCTCACCGAACTCGCCCTGACCGAGACGTCCGGCGCCCGCTGGCACCTGTCCTGGTCCGGCCCGGCACCCCTGCTCCTGCCGGACGGCACCCCGGTGGACGAGCCCGTGGCCGAGGCGGTACGTGCCGCGACGGCGGACGTACCGGACACGGCGCCGCTGCGCGCGCTCCTCCCTCCCTCTGTTTCCTGACTGTTCAGACTGCTTTCTGACTCTTCTCCGATCGGAACCCTGCATGCTGCTGTCCGCCATCGTCATAGCCGTGTCCGTCTTCCTGTGGTTCAGAAGGAAGCGGCGCGCGAACGTGACCGCTGCCCGGCTCGCCGCCGAGGGCTGGCTGCCGCCCGAGCGGCAGAACACGGAACGGCCCTGCGCGGACCCCACGGCCGACGCCGTCGTCGCGGCCCTTTCCGCAGGTGACTGGCAGCCCGCCGCCCGGGCGCTCCGGGATGCGGGCACCGACTGGGAGCGGCGCTCCGCACTGGTCGGGATCATTGCCCACGAGGCGGCCAAGGACGACGCCTGGCTGCGGGCCTGGGAGGCAGCCCACCCGGACGACCCGGGCGCGGCCGTCGTCAAGGCGGAGGCGAAGATCCTCGTGGCCTGGGAGATCCGCGGCACGGCGTGGGCCGAGGACACCACGACCGAGCAGGCCATGGGCTTCCTCAGGGTGCTGCAGGAGGCGCGGGAGGACTTCGCTCGCGCCGTGTCCCTGGCCGACCCCGGCGACCCGACCCCGTTCGTCTCCCAGATCCCGCTGCGCAAGGGGCTGAGCGCGTCGCACGAGGAGATGCGGACCCTGTGGGCCGAGATCACCGCCCGCGCCCCGTACCACCACGACGCCCACGTGAGCGCCATGTCGTACTGGTACCCGAGGTGGCTCGGCTCCGAGCAGCTGGCGCTGGAGTTCGCCTGGACCGCCGCGCGCACGGCCCCGCCCGGCAGCCTGATGACGCTGCTGCCGCTGCGCTACTGGTACGACCACCTGGACGACGAGGCCCCGGACGTCGCCTACCGCTCGGTGGACCTGACCGCCATGATCGACGCGGCCCTGATCGACGTGGCGGCCTGCCGCCCGGACCACCCCCGGCTCGCGGGCGCCCGTCACCTGCTGGCGTACCTGCTGACGAAGCAGGAGCGGTACGCGGAGGCCGTCGAACAGTTCCGCCTGGTGGACGGCTGGGTGGGGGCCAGGCCCTGGAGCGACTACACGAAGACGGCGGAGTTCTACTGCCACTGCCGCAACGAGGCCCTCACCGGGGCCCGCGCGGCGGGCCGCGCGGGGGGCCGCCACCGCTGACGGGCCGCGGGCCGGAATCCCGGCGGCGGCTCGTACGTTGTCCCCGACGGACCGCCGAAGCGAGGAGCCCGATGATGTTCACCGACCGCGCCGCCCCCGGATTCCCCCTCCAGGAGCGCCACACCGTCCTGGACACACCCCTGGCCGGCCCCTACCCCGACGGCCATGAGACCGCCGACTTCGGCCTCGGCTGCTTCTGGGGTGCGGAGCGCAAGTTCTGGCAGACGCCGGGTGTGTGGACGACCCTGGTGGGCTACCAGGGCGGCCGCACGTCGTACCCCACGTACGAGGAGGTGTGCAGCGGCCTGACCGGCCACGCCGAGGTCGTCCGCGTCGTCTTCGACCCCGCCGTCGTCTCGTACGAGTCGCTGCTGAAGCTCTTCTGGGAGTCCCACGACCCCACCCAGGGCAACCGTCAGGGCAACGACATCGGCACCCAGTACCGGTCGGTGATCTTCACGCACTCCGCCGCCCAGCAGGCGGCGGCGGAGGCGTCGCGCGAGACGTACCAGAAGGTCCTCACGGCCTCGGGCTACGGCTCCATCACCACGACCATCGCCCCGGCCCCGCCCTTCCACTACGCGGAGCCGTACCACCAGCAGTACTTGTCGCCCGGCAAGAACCCCAACGGCTACTGCGGCATCGGCGGCACGGGGGTCAGCTGCCCGGTGGGGGTGGCGTCGGCGCCGGAGCCGACCGAGAGGTGATAGATCACCAGCGTCTGTTCCGGTTGTTCGGCGAGATGGAACGCGCTGTACGCGTACTCGCTCACCCCGCCTTCCGGGTGCCGTAGCCGTTTGCGACCGCTGTGCCGGGCCTGGATCTCGTACCGGGGCCACCAGGCCCGCGCCTGCGGGCTGCCTTCCTCCAGCTCTTCGAGCACTCGGGCGTAGCGCGGATCGCCGGGATGGCGCGCGGCCGAGGCCCGGAGCCGGGCCAGCAGGCCGCGTGCCTCGACCTCCCAGTCGACCAGTACGTCCCGGGCCGCCGGTTCGAGGAAGACCCAGCGGGCGAAGTTGGCCGGCGGGCCCGCCTCGGTGACCAGACCGGGGAACAGGTCGACGGCTGCCCGGTTGTGGCTGAGCACGTCGTAATTGCCCGCGATGATGTACGCCGGATTCGGCTGGAGCAGCCCGGGGACGGCCGCGGCCTCGGCCGTGAGCGGCCCGTGTCCCTCGGCTTCGGCCACGGGCCCGTGACCGGCGAGCTGGAGGAGGTGGGCCCGCTCGTGCCGGTCGAGCCGCAGCACGCCGGCCAGAGCGCCCAGCACCTGCTCGGAGGCGCGGACCTCCCGGCCCTGTTCCAGGTAGGTGTACCAGGTGGCGCTGATGCCGGCCAGCAGGGCCAGCTCCTCCCGGCGGAGCCCCGGCGTCCGGCGGCGGCCCGTCCGCGGCAGCCCCACGTCCTCGGGGATCAGGCGCTCTCTGCGGCTGCGCAGGAAATCACCGAGCCGACGGCGTCGGTCCGACTGCTCGGACATGGCGCTGGTACCCCTGGTTCCAGAATGAGTTCGGTCTGGATACCAGGCTAAGCCCTTCGGAAACTGGTGGTGCGAACACGGGCCGCGGCACGGGGCCATGGACGAAGAGGGCGGCATCATGTCCGGAATCGAAGGCAAAGTGGTGGCCATCACGGGGGCCGGCAGCGGCATCGGCGAGGCGACGGCCCTGCTGCTCGCGAAACGCGGCGCGCGACTGGTCCTCGGCGGGCGCCGGTCCGGGCGCCTCGCCGAGGTGGCGACGCGGATCGGGAAGGCGGGAGGAACGGCGGTGCACATACGCACCGACGTGACCCGTCACGAGGACATGCGCGCCCTGGTCGCACTCGCGACCGAGCGCTTCGGGCGGCTCGACGTCCTCGTCGGCAACGCCGGGGTCGGCACGATCTCACCCCTCGACGATCTGCGGGTCGAGGAGTGGGACCGCATGGTCGACGTCAACGTGAAGGGCGTGCTGCACGGCATCGGCGCCGCGCTCCCCGTCTTCCGGGCCCAGAACGCCGGGCACTTCGTCACCGTCGCCTCGACCGCCGCCTCCCGCGTCGTCCCCGCCATGGCCGTCTACGCCGGTACGAAGTTCGCGGTCCGGGCCATCTGCGAAGGGCTGCGCCAGGAGGCCGGCGACACGGTGCGGGTGACCACCGTCTCCCCCGGTGCAACGGCCACCGACTTCGCCGAGGCGTCCACCAACAGCCGGGTCAGAGCGGAGATCGTGAAGATGCGGGACGACATCGCGATCCCTCCGGAGGCCGTCGCACGGGCCATCGCGTTCGCCATCGAGCAGCCCGCCACGGTCGACGTGAACGAGATCGTCATCCGTCCCACCGCCCAGGGCTGACCGCCGCCTGGTGGCCGGTACGCAGTGGCCAGGCGCTGGGGATGGCGAAGGCGGAGGGCCGAGGGCCGCCTTCGCCGTTCGTCGGGCCGGGGCTCAGGTCGCCAGGTGGAAACCGGCGCCGACGCCGCCGTTGGCGTCCATCTCGGCGATGATGTCGACGATCGCCGAACTGTGCTGGGCGCCCCACGCGTTGCCGACCAGGGTCTGGCCGCTGACCACGGGGGAGCCGGAGTCCCCGCCCTGGGTCCAGATGAGGTGGGTGAACCAGATGTCGTGGGTGCCCAGCTTGATGCCGCAGGTCAGGCCCGTGCGGTGGCCCTGCTTGCACATGCGGACGCCGTTGGGCGGCGGGGCGCCGATCGAGGAGATGGTCACGCCGCCGACGGTGGCGGTGGGGGCGACCCGCGTCTCGTCCAGCTTGATGACGGCGTAGTCGAGGCCCTTGGGGCCGGTGTTCAGCAGGTTGTTGGGCGTGCTGACGTAGGTCACGGTGCCGATGGCGCCCGTCTCCAGGTCGGGGCGGCTGGCGTTGAGGTCGGCGGGGGCGGCGGCGGTGCCGGCGGGCGAGGTGTCGCGGTAGACCTTCTCGCCGACGAGCTTGTTGCCCTTCTCGTCGATGAAGCAGTGGGCGTTGGTCAGCCCGACCAGGTTGCCGGCGTTGTCGCGGCCGACGGCGGTGAGGGTGCAGACGAAGTAGCCCTGCGGGTTCTCCGGGGACGGCACGATCCGGAAGATGATGCCGGTGCCGCCGCCGATGGGCGTCAGCGCTCCGGTGGCGGCGGCCGGGGCCGCTGCGGGGGCGGCGGTGGCGGCCGGGGCCGCGGTGAGGGTCAGGCCCGCCGTCAGAACGGCGGCGAGACCGAGGGCGCGTAACGCACGCAGCATGTGATCACTCCTGTACGGACCGAAGTTGTATCGAACACGCACATCGAAGAGCACGAACGCACGTTTGTCACCACTTGCAAGTGCCGTTACGTCAACTTCTAACGTCCTCCGTGCGGCCGGAAGGACCGGCCGGCGATGGAAACGGAAGGGGCGGGACCGACGATGGCCTGGTCGACCGCGGACGTGGTCCGGATGTCCAAAGCGACCTCACGGACACTGCGGCACTACGACGAGATCGGCCTGCTGCCACCCGCCTGGACCGGCACCAATGGGCACCGCTACTACACGGAGACCGAGCTGCTGCGCCTCCAGCAGATCCTCCTGATGCGGGAGTTGGGCCTGGGACTGCGGGAGATCCGCGCCGTGCTCGACAGCGGCGCCGACCAGGTGACCGTGCTCCGCGAGCACCGCGCCCACCTGGCGGCCGAACAGGAACGGCTCGCGACACTCGCCCGCACCGTCGACCGCACCATCGCCGAACTGGAAGGAAGCAGGGACAACGACATGGCGCGCATCAACAGGCCGGAAAACCTCTTCGAGGGCTTCGAGCCCTCCCGGCACGACGCCGAGATGGAGGCCGAGGTACGGGAGCGGTGGCCGCAGGCCTGGGAGCAGTCCCGGCAGGCCGTCGAGGCGATGACCCCCGAGGACACGGAGCACTGGCAGCGCGAGGTGACGGCGCAGATGATCCGCATGGCGGAGTTCATGGTCGCCGGCACCCCGGCCGCCGACCCGGCGGTGCAGGCCGAGGTGGACGCCCACTACCAGGGCGTGTGCCGCTTCTGGACCCCGAACGCGGAGGCGTACAAGGGCCTGGCCCGGACCTACGTCGACGACCCGCAGTTCCGCGCCAACTTCGACAAGATCGCCGAAGGGCTGGCCGCGTACCAGCAGGAGGCGATGACGGTGTACGCGGACGCGCGGCTGCGCTAGCGGCAACCGCGCGCCCGAGGGGGGGATCACATGCCGAACGGCGCGGCGTAGTGGACCGTTCCGCTCGGCAGGGGGTGGTCGACGTCCAGGGCGAGGGCCATCAGGGCCTCGTCCGGGACGTCGACGGTCAGCCCGATGCCGTGCGCGGAGGCGCGGCTGAAGCCGAACCGGGGGTAGTACGAGGGGTGCCCCAGCACGACGACGTAGCGCTCCCCCGCCGTCCTGGCCGCGGCGAGGGCGGCGCGGACGGCGGCACTCCCCGCACCACGCCCCTGCTGCTCGGGCCGCACGGCGCACGGGGCCAGGCACAGGGCCGGGGTGTCGCCGATGTGGCAGCGGGTCAGCAGGGCATGACCCACGGGCCTGCCCGCCTCGTCGGCGGCGACGACGGACAGGCCCTCGATCCACGCGGGATCGGCCCGCAGGGCATCGACGAGGTCGGCCTCCAGCGCGGTGGGGAAGGCGGCGAGGTTGATCTCACGGACGGCGGGGATGTCGGCGCCGGTCTCGGCGCGCGTGGTCCAGGTGGTGCGCATGATGGACGAAGATCCGTTTCGGGAGAGGGTGCGTGCGGACGCCCCGCGAGCTCACGCTCCCGGCGAGGACGGCAGGGTCAGGCCGCGACCCGGGGCGTGAGGGAGACCCGGGCGCTGCGCACAGCGGCGACCTTGAGCGCGGTCATCAACCTCACCTCCCCGATCCGAACACCCGCACGAACACAGGACAGTGTACGCGGGCACCCGCCCACGCGCGCGAGGATTCAGCGGACGCGGCGGACTCAGACGTACCAGCGCTGGTTGGCGCCGCCGTTGCAGTCCCAGATCTGCACGTCCTGGCCCGCGGCGCCGATTCCGCCGCGTACGTCGAGGCACAGCCGGTCAGGATTGAGGTCACTGGTGAGGGTGCCGTTGTCGTTCCGGTGCCAGTGCTGGCCCGCACCGCCGTTGCACCGCCACAGCTGCACGTCCTGACCTGCGGCCGGCACGCCGCCGCGAACGTCCAGGCACCAGATCTCACGGTAGTCGAGGTCACTGACGATCGTCCCGTCGGACTTCAGAATCCAGCGTTGGCCCGGACCGTTGTTGCAGTCCCAGATCTGCACGTCCTGCCCCGCGGCGGCGATTCCACCGCGTACGTCCAGACACAGATGGGACGGATTGAGGCCACTGCGGACCGGCCTCCCGTAATCCGCCTGCGCCGGGGCCGCGGTGACGAGGCCGATGAGCGACGCCACCAGCACCACCACGGAAGCGCCGAGCCGGATCCTGCGCATGCGCGAACCTCCCCTGCCGCCCACTCCAGCACACACAGCGTAGCCGTGACCTCACGGCAAGGTGAGGCGCCGGCCGGAGGAACCGGCCGCGGGCCCGGCCCGTCTGAGGCCGCCGCGCTCGGCGCCGCCGCGGCATCCTCAACGAACGGCGCCGTCAGCGGACATGGGCACCTCCTTCTCGAAGCAGGCACATGGCCGTGAGCTGCTAGGTTGCGCCCAGCAGAACGCGCGTACGGAGGTAGTGCTGTGATCGGGCCGGAAGCAATAGCGGGGATCGCTCTGGTGGAGCTCGGCATGGTGCTGACGCCGGGGCCGAACATGATCTACCTGGTCTCCCGTTCGATCGCCCAGGGCCGTCGGGCGGGGCTGGTCTCGCTGGCCGGAGTCGCCCTCGGCTTCCTGGTCTACCTCCTCGCCGTCTCCGCCGGTATCGCCACCGTCTTCGCGCTGGTGCCGGAGATCTACCTGACGGTCAAACTGGCCGGGGCGGGCTACCTGCTCTGGCTCGCCTGGAAGGCCGTCCGGCCGGGCGGCCGATCCCCTCTCGCACACCAGGAGCTCGCGCACGACAGGCCCCTCAAGCTCTTCCTGATGGGCCTGCTCACCTGCCTGCTCAATCCCAAGGTGGCCATCCTCTACATCTCGCTGCTCCCGCAGTTCGTCGACCCGGAGCGCGGCCATGTCGCCCTGCAGGGCCTGCTGCTCGGGCTGACCCAGATCGCGGTGGGGGTCGCGGGCAACGCGTTCTTCATCGTGACGGCCGGCTCCGTGGCCGGGTTCTTCGGCAGGCACCCGCTCTGGCAGCGACTGCACCGCTACGTGATGGGCACCGCGCTGGCGGGCTTCGCCGTCAGGATCGCCACCGAGCGAACGGGCGCGGCGGTCGCCCTGCGCTGACAGCGTCACCTACCGACGCGTCCGCACCTTGGGCTGTTGCGCTCATTGCCCGTCGCGGCTCGGACCTCGTACGAGATCTTGAGGCCGTGAACTGCCCATGGCAGGCTCATGCCGCATGATCGATGAATTCGCGAAGGACACCCTGCACGGGAGACTGCGGCGGGACCGCAAGGCGCTGCTCTGGAAACTCGACGGCTTGTCCGAGTACGACGCCCGCCGGCCTCTGACGCCGACCGGGACCAACCTCCTCGGCCTGGTCAAACACATGGCCACCGTCGAGGCCCGGTACTTCGGCGAGGTCTTCGGCCGCCCTTCCCCGGAACCGCTGCCCCCGTGGCAGGACTACGACGGCAGCGATCTGTGGGCGGCCGAGGACGAGACCCGCGAGCAGATCACCGGGTTCTACCGGCGCACGTGGGAACACGCGGACGCCACGATCAGCGAGCTTCCCCTCGACGCCCCCGGTCACGTGCCGTGGTGGCCGGAGCCTTCTCCCAACACGAACCTGTTCGCCGTCCTGGTCCATGTCCTCGGCGAGTCCAACCGGCATGCCGGGCACGCCGATATCCTGCGCGAGAGCCTCGACGGCCGGACCGGGGTGCGCCCCGAATACGAGCAGCAGATCGACGAGGAAGCCCGTGCAGCCTACTGCGCGAAGATCGAGCAGGCTGCCAGGACGGCCGCCCGTATCAAGGTCTGACCGACCACCGTTTCGCATCTCGGAGGCGTATGCCCCGGGGCCCTATGCGGGCCAGCCGCCGTAGGGCACGGTGATGAGTTCCATGGCGTGGCCGGCCGGGTCCATGCCGACCGCAATGAACCGGCCCCTCCGGCGGTGATTTCAAGGCCCTCCCGTCACACTGCCGAGGCCGCCGCCTGAAGGGCGGCCGATGCGCCCTGCGTGATGGGGTCGCCGTGCCCGAAGACCACCGTGTCGACATCCAGCTTGGCGAGCCGGTGGAGCGACTCGACGGCCCGGGCGCGGTCGGTGTTGAAGACACCCAGCATGGTCCGGCCGACGTTGGCGACCGCATCCCCGGTGAACAGCACCTTGGGTCCGGGCAGGTGGAGCGCGATCGACCCGTCCGTGTGCCCGGGCACCGCGACCACCACCGCCCCGCCGCCGAATTCCAGCACGTCGCCGTCCTCCACCTCACGATCCACCCGGCACGGCGGGGCCGGGGGGAGAGGCGGAACGGCCGCCCGGATCGGCACCTCGAACTCCTCGAGCACCGGTGGCGCCCCGGCCGCCTCGCCCCGGATCACCGGCGCCTCCAGCCGATGGGCCACCACCTCCGCACCGTGCCGGGCGGCCAGTTCGGCAGCCGAGCCCGTATGGTCCTCGTGCCAGTGCGTCAGCACGATCCGCCGCAACGTGCCGTCCAGAACTTCCGCTATCTTCTCGCCGCAGCCCGCCGCCCCGGCATCTATCAGGGTCAGCTCGTCGTCGTCCCGCCACAGATAGGCCGCCCCCACCGGGAAGCGGAGCATGAGCAGCCTCGGCAGTACCTCGATCACGTCCATACGCCCAGCCTGCACTGCCGCCCCGGCAAACGCGCCGTCGTTCGCTGACGGCACATCAGGTGCAGCGAGTGGTCCTGGTTGTTGATTGGTCCGGGTTGTTGATCGGTCCGGTCGTTGATCGGTCCGGTCGTTGAGCGCACGTTCACACTGCGGAGATACGCAGCCGGGAGTCTTCGGCGTGGTGGCAGAGACGTCACCGCAATGAACAGGACGGGGTTCGCCTCGTCCCCGAAGGCTAGGGAGATGCACATGCGTCGCCAGAAGACCGCCAAGGCCGCGGCCGTCGCCGCCCTGACCATGGGCGTGGCCGTCCTCGCAACCGCCGGCACCGCCAGTGCCGCCAGTGCCGCCCCCGTCACCATCAACGCCGCCAGAAGCACCGGCATCACCCTCGAAAACCGGACGGGCTGCGACCTCTACCGCACCAACCAGTCGCTCGACCACGGGATCTGGACCGTCGAGGTGCCGCAGATCGTGCGCGATGGGGCGAAGCGTTCGTGGGCCTCGGAGAGCAACGGGTTCATGACCGGCACGGAAGGCCGCGCCACCTTCCAGACCGGTAACTGTGGAAACCCTGCGCTCAACTACAAGGAGATCGAGCTGCACTGGGACAACCCGTACGTCGGCTCCAACCAGTACAGCGAGCGTGGTGACGAGTTCTTGTTCGTGCGCGAGGGCGGCTCGGGCAACAACGCGAACGTGACCTGGCGGATCTGGGGCCGGTAACCCACGGCCCCCGCGGGGTCAGCTAGCGCGGGGCCAGCCAGCGCAGGGCACGCAGCCCGCAGCCCGGAACTTCGGGGTGCGGGTTGCTGCCCGTGGGCTGGTGCGGGTCAGAACTTTGGCTGGCTACGAGGGGAGGGGTGGGGGGCGGGGGTCCCTTTGCGGTCTGCGGGTGCGTGGGAGGTTGGCCGCCGTTCTCGTGCCGTCACGGATGCGGGTGCGTGAGGAGATCGCGCCCTTGTTTGTGGCTGAGGGGGAGCTGGCTGCTGCCGCGATGTGGCGTGCGCCGGTGGAGACGCTCCGCTCGTGTCACGTGTGATGGGGCTGAGCGTCCGGCTGCAGACCGTGCCGGGCGACCGCACCAACGAATGCCGCCCACGAGGCAGCGGAAACACTCACCTCCGGGCCGGGTATTCGCTTCGAATCGCGGACACGTATGCGCCGGGGGCCTGAGCACACCTCGACGCAATCACCGCCAGAGCCGCCGCTGCGGCTCGACCTACGCCAAGTGGGAGCAATCTCCAGGCAATTGCCGCCGGACCCGCCGCTATAACTGGACCGTATCCAGTCGGTGTTCACCGCTCCTCCGCCAACCTTCTGATGAGTCCTACGGAATCTCCTGGGCTGAGCGCCCGTTGGGCGATCATGACATAGCGCTGGGACACGATGTGCAGCTTGTCCGGGTCGGCGTAGAGCACCCCCGACTGCTGCCCCTCCTCGTAGGCCAAGCGCTTGTGGTCGGGCATCTCCAGGAGCACGAACGAGCCTTCCAGCCCCGGGTGCACGCCACTCCCCGCGGGCATGACCTGCACGGTCACGTTTCGCCGCTTGCTCTGCTCCTCCAGGTGCAGGAGCTGCCGTCTGTGGGATTCCCGGTCGGCAAGCGGCTCACTCAGCACCATCTCACCGATCACAAAGCTGTACACCTGCGTCTGCTTGTCCAGCATCGCCTGGCGTTCGAGCCTGGCGGCGACCAGCGTTTCGATCTCTTCGTCGCCCCTCGGTGGCCAGCTCCCGGTGAACAGAGCCCGCATGGTCTCCTCGGTCTGCAGCAATCCGGGAACCAGCAGCGGCTCGTACGAGCTGACCACGATCGCTTCGGCTTCATGGCGCATGAAGTCCTGCGAGTACGACACGAAGCGCTCCGGCTGGAGGTACTGGTAGGCCGCCTCAAGCAGCCCACCCGCCCCGCACAGCTGGTCCGCGATCTGCAGGATCCTCAGGCTGGCCCTTCGCCGCCCCTGCTCGATCGACTTGATCAACTCGACACCGACACACACCTCCTTCGCCAGCTCCTCCCGCGAGATCCCCGCTCGCTGCCGCCACCGCCTCAGCTGATCCCCGCAGTACCGCCAGCCGATCGGCGGCTGGGACTCCACAGTCATCGGACCACCCCTTCCCATCGCTACTACTCAAAGTAGCCACACGGAAGCTTTCAGACACCGCGGATCACACGACCCGGTAACTCCACCCCTCATTTCCTCCCACCAGTGAAGGTTTCTGCGGTCACCACGAACGATCTGCAGCCGGACGGCCAGCCACGTACACACCTGACACGAGCGGAGCGTCTCCACCGGCGCAAGCCACATCGCGGCAGCAGCCAGCTCCCCCTCAGCCACAAACAAGGGCGCGATCTCCTCACGCACCCGCATCCGCGACGGCACGAGAACGGCGGCCAGCTCCAAACCCACCCGCAGACCGCAAACCCACCCCGGCCCCCCACCCCTCCCCTCGTAGCCAGCCAAAGTTCTGACCCGCACCCGCCCACGGACAGGCACCCACAGACAAAGCCCGCGGACAGGCACCCGCCCCCGCTCGCTTAGAGTGCTTGAGGCCCCTTACCCGCCCCGCCCCGCCCCGCCCCGCGCCCGCCCGCCCGCCCGCCAAGGAGCAGCAACCGTGATCGACCAGCACCAGGAAAAGCCCCAGGCGTCCATAGCCCTGCAGCAGGAGATCGCCCGGGATCTTCAGGTGAGCGCGTCCTTCGACGCTCAGCAGGAGGTTGAGCGGCGGGTGGCCTTCCTCGCCGACCAGCTGATCTCCTCCGGGCTGCGTTCCCTGGTGCTGGGCATCAGTGGCGGGGTGGACTCCACCACCGCCGGGCGGCTGTGCCAGCTCGCCGTCGAGCGGGTGCGGGCCACCGGGCGGGAGGCGACGTTCTTCGCCATGCGGCTGCCGTACGGGGTGCAGGCCGACGAGAAGGACGCGCAGCTGGCGCTCGAGTTCATCCGGGCCGACCGCGTCCTGACCGTGGACGTGAAGCCTGCCAGCGACGCCGCGCTGGAGGCGGCGGTGGCGGCCGGTACGGTCTTCCGTGACGCGCACCACCAGGACTTCGTGCACGGCAACATCAAGGCCCGGCAGCGCATGATCGCGCAGTACGCCGTTGCGGGTGCGCACGACGGGCTGGTCGTGGGTACCGATCACGCGGCCGAGGCGGTGTCCGGCTTCTTCACGAAGTTCGGCGACGGCGCGGCGGACGTGGTTCCGCTCACGGGGCTGACGAAGCGGCGCGTACGGGCCGTGTCGCGCGTCCTGGGCGCGCCGGCGTCGCTGACCGAGAAGACCCCTACCGCCGACCTGGAAACGCTGGATCCGGGGAAGCCGGACGAGGTGGCGCTCGGTGTCACGTACGACGACATCGACGACTTCCTGGAGGGCGCGCCGGTCGCCGAGGCCGCGTTCGAGGCCATCGTCCGTCGCTACCGGCTCACCGAGCACAAGCGGCAGCTGCCGATCGCTCCCTGAGCCGACGCTGCCGGCGCCGCGGGACGCCCCCGACGCCACCTACGCCGCGGTATTCGCTCCTGCGATCGAGCGGTCCGCGCCGTCCTCGACTTGGCGATTTCCTGCCCTGTGTCGAGGCCGGGCGCTCCCCGATGGTGGAGGCGCCCGGTGGTGGTTCGCCGCCGGGGAAGTGGACCGAGTGAGAGGAACGTTCGCGCATGCCTCCGATCCCGGTGAAGCCTGGCATCTACAAGATCCACGCCCACATCATCGGTCCGACCAGCCTGGTGACGGCCACCGAGTACGCGGTCAAGCACGGTGCCCCCGTCATCACCGACCGCCTCAACCCGCTCCCGATCGAGCAGGAGTGGCTCATCGAGCCCGCCGAGCCGGTGCCCGGGGCGCCGTACGTGATCCGTCTCGCCGAGCACGAGCAGGCGGGTCTGGTGATCGCCGAGGACAGGCTGTTCGTGAACAACGTCCCGCGCCCCGAGTGGGCGAAGTTCACGTTCGAGCGGGTCATCGGCGGCGTCAAGATCCTCTCGGACAAGGGCCTCGCCCTGCGCGCCGGGCACCGGGGCGCGCAGATCGAGATCGTGCCGCCCAAGCCCGAGTTCCAGGAGACGTTCACGCTGGAGTTCGTGCGCCCGATCGACGCGGAGTAGAGCACGCGGCTCACGCCCACGCTCACGCTCATGGGCGGCGGTCGCACGACCGCCGCCCTCTGCGCTGCCCACCGCTACTCGCTGCGGTGGGTGATCCTCCGGCCCGCGTCCGTCCGGTTCTCGTCACAGCCAGGAACCAAGATCAATCACCTGGCGTCGACCTGGCCATGACGACCACGACGAAGACCCCCGGCACTGGCACCGGCACAGGCACCGGCACCGCCACCCGCCACCTCTACCTCGTCCGGCACGGCGAGGCGCTGCCGGACGAGAGCGGGCTGTCGGAGAAGGGGTACCGGCAGGCCGAGCTGATCGGGCGCCGGTTGGCCGAGCTGCCGATCTCCGTGGTGCGTCACGGCCCGCTGCCCCGGGCCGCGCAGACCGCGCGGGTGATCGGTGAGCACCTGGCGGGCGCCGTCGTCAGGGCCGACGACGTCGCCGGCGACTACGTGCCGTACTTCCCGGCCCGGGAGGAGTTGCCGGCCGACTGTGCCGACCGTCTGCTGGAGTTCCTCTCCCACGCCACCGCCGAGGACCGGGCGCACGGTCCCGGGCTGGCGCAGCGGGCGTTGGAGCGGTTCACGGGGCCGGTGGCCGGGGACGAGGAGCGGCACGAGCTGGTCGTCACCCACAACTTCCTCATCGGCTGGCTCGTCCGGGATGCCCTGGACGCCCCCGCGTGGCGCTGGCTCGGCCTGAACCACGGCAACGCCGCGCTGACCGTCATCCGTTACGCGCCGGGGCGGCCGTCCTCCGTCGTGATGTTCAACGACACAAGCCACCTCTGACCCGCCGCGATCTGCCTGCTCCCCCTACCCCGCTCCCGCTCCCCCCCTACCCCCGCCGCGTCCGTTCCGCGATCCAGCCCGTCATCGCGCGCACGCCCGTGCCGATGGCGCGCTCGTCCGGGGTGAAGCCCGGGTAGTGCGGGTAGGCGGTGGTGACCGGGGCGCCGGGGGTGCGGACGCCGAGGAAGGTGTACGTGCCGGGGACGCGGTCGAGGTAGAGGGCGAAGTCCTCGCCGTTGAAGGGGAAGGCGGCGTGGAGTTCGGTGACCGACTGCCGGCCGAGGGTGCCGCGCAGGTGGCGGGCGAGGGCGCGGGCCTCGGGCTCCGGGCAGACCATGGCCGGGAAGGGCGCGGCGGGGAAGGTGACGGTGGCTCCCGCGTATGCGCCGGCCAGGCGGCGGATCTGCTCGCGGATCCCGGCGTACCGTTCCTGCGGCCAGCAGCGGAAGGACACCCGGACGGTGGCGTCCTCCGCCTTGGCCCGGACGGCCACGAAGCGGGCGAGGGGGCCGTCCGGGGTCTGGACGTCGGCGACCATCCTCTCCAGTTCGGCCGGGGTCTGCGGCGGGGTCACGGTGGCGAGTGCGGCGATGTCGGCGGCCAGGCGGCGGGCGGCGTCCGGGGCGTCCGGGCCGGTCAGCCGTATCTCGCCGCGGTCCTGGCCGGGCAGCCCGTAGCCGGGTGTCACCGCGAACTGCCCGACGGGGAAGGGGCCGCAGTGCAGGGCGTGGATCTCCTCGATGCCGTGCCGTTCCAGCACGCCGGCGTCCAGCAGGGCGCGGGCACCGGCCAGGGCCTCCTCCGCGGGCTGGAAGAGGAAGACGATGCTTCCGTCCAGCCCGTGGCGGTGCCGCTGTCGTGCCAGGGCCTCGGCGACGCCGACGGCCACCGTGGTGTGGATGTCGTGGCCGCACACGTGGGCGGGCGCGGTGCCGCCGCCGACGATGCCCTCGGGCGGCACGGCGTCCATGTCCGCGCGGTACGCCACCGTGCGGCCCGGCCGGGTGCCGTGCAGGACGGCGACGACGCCGTGGCCGCCCACGTCGGTGGTGACGGCCAGCCCGGCCGCCCGCAGGCGGCCGGCGACCACCGCGGCCGTACGTGCCTCCCGGCCCGGCGCCTCGGGGTGGGCGTGCAGGTCGCGCCGCAGCGCGACCAGGTCGGGTACGGGACGGGGTGCCGCGGCGGCCCGTCCCGCGGCGCCCCACACGATTCCCGCCGCGGCCGCCACCGCGCCGCCCAGCACCGTACGACGGTTCACCGTCTTCATCGCCGTTCCCCCTGATCCCGGAAGTCGATCTCTTCCGTCCGATCCCGGAAGTCGATCTCTTCCCTGGATCCTCGGGGTTCGGGGGCTCCGGCGCCCATCCGGTGAGCCGCCGTCGTGGGGTGGGGACAGCCCCCGCAGGGCTCCTGTCAGTTCTCCAGGAGCGGCTGCTCGATGACGCAGTCCGGACCGGGGAAGATCAGCGACTCCCGGCCGTCCGCGAAGCGCACCAGGTACGGCGGCGCGCCGTCCGCCCCGCGCACCTCGACGATCTCGCCGACGTGCTCCCTCATCCCCACGATGCGGCCCTTGATGCGGACCCGGTCACCGATCGTCGCGTGCATTGCCACTCAACCACCCTTCTGGAGCCGACCGGAGGGTGACTCCCCCGGCACCCCCTCCCTTATTCCGTCGGCACCCCAATTCGCCCACCCGGCCCAGGAGGTCAACAGACCATTCAAGACGCGTCTTCTTTTGAGTGACATTCCGTCGGTGCGCGAGCCCGGCCCGGTAGCCGTTGCCGTATGACCAAACGTTTCCTCCGACGCCGGGGCAGCGGCCCCGTCGTCGCCGCGGCGGCCCTGTGCCTGGCCGCCGCCCTCGTCGCACCGGCGAGCGCCGCTCCCGCCGCCACGCCCGCCGCCGCCCGGTTCGACCTGCCCGAGCCGCCCTCCGTGGACGTCGCCCGCGACGAACTCGCCGGGCTCGACGTCGAGGCCCCGCACTCCATGACCGGCTACAGCCGGGCCAAGTTCCCGCACTGGGCCACCCAGCAGGGGCAGTGCGACACCCGCGAGACGGTCCTGGCCCGCGACGGCAGGGAGGTGCGCACCGACGCACAGTGCCGGGCGGTCGCCGGCAGCTGGGTCAGCCCGTACGACGGGAAGCAGTTCACCGTCGCCGGGCAGCTCGACATCGACCACGTCGTCCCGCTCGCCAACGCCTGGCGCAGCGGGGCCGACAAGTGGGACACCCCGCGGCGCAAGCGGTTCGCGAACGACCTGGAAAGCCCCCAGCTCGTGGCGGTCTCCGCCGCCTCGAACCGCCAGAAGGGCGACCAGAGCCCGGACCAGTGGAGGCCGCCGCTGAAGTCCTACTGGTGCACGTACGCCCGGGCCTGGACGCACGTGAAGCACGAGTACGGCCTGAGCGTCACCGTGCCCGAGCAGGAGACCCTCGCCAACATGCTCGACACCTGCGGCGGCTGATCACATCAGCCGTGGCCCCCGCGCGCCAGGCGGGCGGCGTCGGCCGCGGCGGTGCCGCGTTCCCAGCCGTCCAGGTCGCGGCCGCGCAGCCGGAAGGACGTCGTCTCCGGGAAGAGACGGCCCGCCGTCTCGCCGACCGCGACGTCCCGGGCGGCGAGGACGGGGAGCACCTCGGGGCGGGCCTCCTGGACGGCGACGTCGCGGACGGCCGCCGCGAGGCGGTCGCCGATGCGGCCCGCGTAGGCGATCAGGAAGGACTCGCGGAAGTCGCGGGTGCGGCGGGCGCGGCCGCGGGCGTGGTGGCTGTCGGCCTCGCGATTCATGGCGGTGGTGGCCTGCACCAGCAGGGAGGTGTAGAGGAGTTCGACGAGTTCGAGATCGGCGTCGAAGCCGACGACGGTGGAGAAGCCGTACTCGCTCGACCACACCGCCTGGCAGTGGTTGGCGGCCGCCACCGCGTCGAGGAGCAGGGCCTTCGCCGACTCGTACGGGCCGTCGATGCCGATGCGGCAGGCGCCGGGGCCGTCGTCCGCCGTGGCGGGGGTGCCGGCGGCCAGCAGGGCCTCGTCGATGGAGTGGCGCGCCATGAGCTCCTGCGCCTTGGCGGACAACGCCTCCGCCTCCTCGGGGAACTGCGTCGACTCGGCCTTGGCCAGCAGCGCCCGCACCCGGCCGAGCATGCGCGGCGGGACGACGGCGGCGGCGCCGGGCCTCGGGCGGCCGGCGTGGCCGGGCAGGGGGCCGACGGCGCCGAGGCGGGGCAGTCCGTCGATCAGGCGCAGGGTGCCGAGCGCGCAGGCGGCGGTCTCGAAGCGGCTCAGCCGCTCGCGGCGCGCGAAGCCGTCGAGGAAGGTGTCGTCGGTGTCCCACCACACCGGCTCGGTGAGCTCCTCCAGCTGGGCGGACCAGCGGGCGCCGAGGGTGTCGGGGGCGTAGCGCCGGGCCTCGGCGGCGACGAGGTCGACGGCGAAGCGCACGTCGGTGGGCGTCAGTTCGCGCCGTACGAGGCGCAGGACGTCGGCGGGCTGCCAGCCGTGCTCCCAGCAGCGGCGCAGGGTGGCCGAGGCGTGCCGGACGACGGCGGCGCTGACGGCCTCGTAGCCGGCGGGGGCGGCGGCGAGGACGGACGCGGCCGCGTACACCGCGTCGTCGAGCGCGTCCCCGCGGACCGTTCGCAGTCCCCGTACGGCGGCCGCGACGGTCTCCAGGGGCGACTCGGTGCTGTGCACGGGGTTCTCCGGTTTCTCCTTGTGGGGCAGGAGATTCCATTTTCTCGCACGCGTGGGTGAGCGGCCGAAACCGTGTGCCTCAGTCGCGCACCCGCTGCACGAGCTCGCAGGGCCGGCACCACCACAACCGCCCGTTGGCATCGACCTCGCTGCCGCCGCACACCGGGCACTCGGGCCCGGCGACGATCGCCGCCGCGTACTTCTGGCCCCGGCCGGCCTGCCGGGCCAGCTCCCGGCACTCGGCGGCATAGCAGTGCAGGCACAGCCAGCTGCGCACCCCGGCGAGCTTGATGGGCCGCACCTCGCACTTGGGGCAGGCCGCCTGCCCCAGCGGCACCCGCTCGGGCGGCAGCTCGGCGGCGTAGGTCTGCGCGGGGAACAGGCTCATGCGAGCACCGTGCCCGTACCGCCGCAGGAGCTGCACGAGGTCCTCACCCGGCCCCCGTCGTACGCCTCCCACACGACGCTGCCCTCGCCCCCGCAGTCGTCGCACTCCTTCTCCGGCGGCAACCCCTGGCCGCTGCTCATACGGCTCTCCCCGCTCTCCCGAACCCCGACACGCCTGCGGCGTGCGCTCAAGCGTCCCACGCACCGCACGCACGCGCGCCCGTTACGCCCAAGTCACGTAGGGTCCGGGGCCGCAACGCACCGGGCCCTCCCGGCGATGCCGGGAGGGCCCTTGGTGTGGTGGTGCGGGGGTGGTCAGGCGCCGGTGGCGCTGCCGGCCACCCACTGCTGCCAGTCCATGTTCCAGCCGTTGAGGCCGTTGTCCGGGGCGATGGTCTTGTCGTCGGAGTTCTTCACCTCGACGACGTCACCGACGATCGACTGGGCGAAGAACCAGGCGCCCGGCGTGTTGGGGTCGTCGGCGCCCTGCTTGTCCTCCAGGCCGATGCAGCCGTGGCTGGTGTTGGTGACGCCGAAGACGCCGCCGCCCCAGTAGTTGCCGTGGATGAACGTGCCGGAGGTGGACAGCCGCATGGCGTGCGGGACGTCCTTGATGTCGTACTCGCCCTTGCCGTCGGACTTGGAGAAGCCGACCGTGGAGCCGTCCATGCGGGTCTCGACGAACTTCTCGGAGATGACCATCTTGCCGTTGTAGGTCGGGTTCTTCGCGCTGCCGGCCGAGATCGGGATGGTCTTGACCACCTGGCCGTCGCGCGTGACCGTCATCTTGTGGGTCTTGGCGTCGACGGTCGAGATCTGGCTGCGGCCGATCTTGAAGTTGATGGTCTTCTTCTGGACACCCTTGATGCCCGGGGCGCCCTCGACGCCGTCGAGATCCATCTTCAGGGTGACGTCCGAACCGGCCTTCCAGTACTCCTGGGGGCGGAAGTCCAGGCGCTGGTCGTTGAACCAGTGACCCACCACCTGCTGGCCGCTGCTGCTGGTGACCTGCACGTGGGACTGGACGGACTTGCGGTCCTTGATGGGCTTGTTGAAGTTGATCGACACGGGCATGCCCACGCCGACGGTCGAGCCGTCCTCCGGCGTGAAGGAGCCGATGAAGCTGTTCTGGGGCGAGACCGTGGAGAAGGAGGAGTTCTCCGTGGCCTTGCGGCCCTTGGAGTCCTTGGCCTCGGCCACGACCTTGTACTTGGTCGAGCGCTCGAGCTGGGCGCCCGGCTTCCAGGACTTCTTGTCCGAGGAGATCGTCCCCTCGACGGGGGTGCCCTTCTCCGTCGTCATCTTGACGCTCGTGAGCTCGCCGTCACGGACGGTGACCTTCACGGCCTCGGGCGTGATGCCGGCGTCGGTGACACCGCTCTTCGGCGTGATCGTGATCTGCGCCTTGGACGCCTCCTTGGCGGCAGCGGCATCGATCTGGCCCTGCGACGCCCCCTTGCCGTCGCCCCCGCCCTTGGCGTCGTCACCGCCGTCGCCATTGCACGCGGCCAGAGTCAGTACACCGCCGAGCACAGCGGCCGCGGCCGCCAGGCCCTTGCGGCGCTTGCCGTACGTCATCACACGCTTCTCCATTGCTCCTGGACCCCGGAATCCCCCGAGCCGGTCGTGGGGCTCATGGGGCTACACGTATCCCGGCTACTACTCAGGGAACGCCTGTGGAGCCCCAGCCGTTCCAGCGCTCGGCCATGTGTGGGGAAGACCACGCCAGTAAAGCCCCTCGGGGGGAGGTCCGTGCAACCCGGGTCTTGACAAACCCCGCAGGGACGGATGGGGGGTTACCGGGCCGATGGCGCACGCGGCTTTCCCGGCGGCCGCGGTCTCACTACCATGCGGTCTCACCGACATCCTGTCGGCGACAACCTGTCAGCGCCCACCGATCGGCCCGGCCGATCCCCCGTCAATCTCCGCCGCGCCCAGGGAGATTCCCCGTGACCGCACGCCGTCCGCTGATCACCGCCGTCGTCGCCGGTACGGTGCTGAGCGCCCTGTGGTTCGTACCGACCGCGGACGCCACGCCGGAGCACCCGGCGGCGCCCTCGCCGCCGTCCGCTCCGCGGACTGCGCAGCAGGGGGTGACCCTCGCCGCCAGCGGTGGCGTGGACACGACGCCGTACGTCATCGGCGGCATCGCGTTCGTGACGGCGGGTGGCGCCCTGGTCACGACCGCGGTACGGGCGTCCCGCCGGGGGGCGCGGAGCGCCCCGTAAGCCCTTACCTGCGGGTGCGTCGTGGCTTGTCGCGCCCACGCGGCGGCAGCCGCAGATCGGCACTGCCCCGCGTCCCTGACGGGGCGCCGAACCGCCCGCGCGGCGCCCGTCAGGGGCGCGGGGAACTGCGCGATCAGCCGGCGACGGGCCGCACCGGAGGGCGCGTCAGGCCAGGGGGCCGGTCACCGGTTCGACGGAGGCGACCAGGGCGCCGCTGCGGACGAAGGCTTCGGCCGCCGCGAGGTCGGGGGCGAGGAAGCGGTCCTCGCCCGGGCCCTCGACGCCCGCGGCCCGTGCGGCCTCCACGACGGCGCGCGCGGCGGGGGCGGCCGCGGACAGCCCGCGCAGTTCGACGGCCCGCGTGGCCGCGACCAGTTCCACCGCGACGACCTTGGTCAGCGCGTCGATCGCCGTGCGCAGCTTGCGCGCGGCCGACCAGCCCATGGAGACGTGGTCCTCCTGCATGGCGGAGGAGGGGATGGAGTCGACCGAGGCCGGCACGGCGAGCCGCTTGAGCTCGCTGACCAGGGCGGCCTGGGTGTACTGGGCGATCATCAGCCCGGAGTCGACACCGGCGTCGCCCGCGAGGAAGGCGGGCAGGCCGTGGGAGCGGTTCTTGTCCAGCAGCCGGTCGGTGCGGCGCTCGGCGATGGAGGCCAGGTCGGCGGCGGCGATGGCGAGGAAGTCCAGGACGTACGCGACGGGGGCGCCGTGGAAGTTGCCGTTGGACTCCACCCGGCCGTCGGGCAGGACGACGGGGTTGTCGACGGCGGCGGCGAGCTCGCGGTCGGCCACGAGCCGGGCGTGCGCGAGCGTGTCGCGGCCCGCGCCGGCGACCTGGGGTGCGCAGCGCACCGAGTACGCGTCCTGCACGCGCGGCGCCTCGTCCTGGTGGTGGCCGGTGAGGCCGGAGCCGTCGAGCACCCGCAGCATGTTGGCGGCGCTGGCCGACTGGCCGGGGTGCGGGCGGATGGCGTGCAGCTCGGGGGCGAGGACCTTCTCCGAGCCGAGCAGGGCCTCCAGCGACAGGGCGGCGGTGATGTCGGCGGAGGTGAACAGGCGGGCGAGGTCGGAGCAGGCCATGACGAGCATGCCGAGCATGCCGTCGGTGCCGTTGAGGAGGGCGAGGCCCTCCTTCTCGCGCAGCACGACCGGCTCGATGCCGTGCTCGGCCAGCAGGTGGGCGGCCGGGAGCAGGGTGCCGTCGGGGCCCTCGGCGTCGCCCTCGCCCATCAGGGTGAGCGCGCAGTGGGAGAGCGGGGCGAGGTCGCCGGAGCAGCCCAGGGAGCCGTACTCGTGGACGGCGGGGGTGATGCCGGCGTTCAGGATCGCGGCCATGGTCTCGACGACGACCGGCCGCACGCCCGTGTGGCCCGAGGCGAGGGTCTTCAGCCGCAGGAACATCAGGGCCCGCACCACTTCGCGCTCGACGCGCGGGCCCATGCCGGCGGCGTGCGAGCGCACGATGTTGCGCTGGAGCTGGGTACGGAGGTCGGGGCTGATGTGCCGGACGGCGAGGGCACCGAAGCCGGTGGAGACGCCGTAGACGGGGTCGGGCTTGGCCGCGAGGTCGTCGATGACCTGTCGCGAGCGCGCCACGGCCGCGAGGGCCTCTTCCGAGACGACGACGCGGGCACCCCCGCGGGCCACGGCGAGGACGTCCTCGGCGGTCGTGCCGGACGTCCCCACCACCACAGTGTGCATATCCATATTCAGGCACCCTAGAGACTGAATCGCTAGCTGTCACTAGTCGTCCGGGTGGCAACCATTCCGGTACGCAGCGCGACCGGCTCCGGGGCCGTGGCGCGACCGGCTCCGGGGACGCAGGGCGACCGGCTCCGGGGCCGTGGCGCGACCGGCTCAGTCCCGGCCGCCGCGGCCGCGGAAGCGGCGGCGCTCGCCGGCCTGCGGGCGTTCCGGCGGCCGGTTCGCCAGCCGCACCACCGGGTCCTCCCGGCCCGGGCCGCCGCCCTCGCGGCCGGCGACGACCGGCTTGAGCGCGCGGGCGGCCTTCGCCCGGTACTGCGCCGCGTCCGCCAGGCGGAACAGCCGGCGCGCCGAGCGGACGGGCCCGATGGGGTCGCCGGTGGAGGCGACGCCGCAGGCGACCCCCTCCCCCAGCTCCAACTCCCCGGCCCGGCGGCAGAGTTCGTCGGCCACCCGGACGACCTCGTCCGCCGTCGGACCCACCGCCAGCAGACAGAACTCGTCCCCGCCCAGCCGGGCCGCCAGCGCCCCCGGCAGCTTGGCGCCGCACAGCGAGAGCACGGAGCCGAACCGCTCCAGGAGCCGGTCGCCCACCGCGTGCCCGAGGGTGTCGTTGACGCGCTTGAGGCCGTTGAGGTCGCACACCACGAGGCTGACCACCGTGCCGTCGCGCTGGTGCCGCTCGACGGCCTCGTCCAGCCGCGTGTCCACGGCCCGGCGGTTGGCCAGGCCGGTGAGGGGGTCGGTGAAGGCCAGCCGCCGCACCTCCTCCAGCCGCTCGTTCTGCGCTATGCCGGAGGCCGCGACGGCCGCGAGGACGGTCGCGAAGTCGGCGTCGCCCGGGCCGAAGACCGGCGCCCGCACCGACCGCGCCACGTACAGCTCGCCCCAGGCGCGGCCGTGCAGCACGATCGGCGCCACCACGCAGGAGCCGCGGCCGCGCCGGCGCAGGGCGGCGACCCGCTGGGAGGGCGGCCCGGCCTCCTCCTCGGCGCGGGCGGTCTCCACCCAGGCGTGCGGCTGGCCGCCCAGCCAGTTCTCGTGCAGGAACTCGGCGATCTCCGGGAAGACGTCGACGGGGTACGACTCGTCGCGGGGAAAACGTTCCTCCTCCTCGGCGAGCTCACCGGCGTTGGCCAGGACCCGCAGCCGCCCCCGCTCCCGCTCCCACACCGACACGGCCGCGAACGTGCCGCCCAGCGCACGGCGGGCACCCTCGGCCGCGGCCTCGACGCTCTCGAGCGGGGTGGGGGCCGCCGCCATCGCCTGCGCCAGCTCCACCACGGCACGCAGGCGATCGTCGAACTCCCCGGCACCAGCCACCCGAGCCTCACATTCCGTGCACGTGCGTCCCGCACTCCAGGGTAAGAACGCCGGGCGCTACTCGCCCGGCCAGTTCGGCGTGCGCTTCTCGTTGAACGCCGCCACGCCCTCGGCACGATCGCCGGAGAAGGCCACCGAACGCCAGGCGGAGTCCTCCACCTCCAGCCCCGCGCGCAGATCCAGTCCATGGCCCAGGCGCAGCGCCCGCTTGGCGGCACGCAGCCCCACGGGCGAGTTGCGGGCCATGCGGGAGGCGAGCGCGAGGGCCTCGCTGCGGTCCCGGCCCTCCTCGACGAGCTGGTCGATCAGGCCCAATTCCTTTGCCTCGGCGGCCTCCACGCGGCGGGCACTGAAGATCAGCTCAGCGGCGCGGGCCGCCCCGACGCGGCGCGGCAGCAGCTGCGTACCCCCGCCGCCGGGGATGACACCGACCGACACCTCGGGCAGACCGACGACCGCCGTACGGTCGGCCACGATGACGTCGCACGACAGCGCCAGCTCGTAGCCGCCGCCCAGAGCGAAGCCGTGCACGGCCGCGATCGTCGGCATGGGCAGCTCCAGCACGCCGGTGTAGCAGGCGCGGGCGTGGGGGCGCTGGCGGACGAGGTCGGCGTCGGTGAAGGAGTTGCGCTCCTTGAGGTCCGCGCCGACGCAGAAGGCGCGCTCGTGGGTGGAGGTCAGGACCACGACGCGCACGTCCCGGTCGGCGGCCAGGGCCGCGGTGGCCTCGCCGATCAGGCGGCCCATCTCGGTGGAGACGGCGTTCATGGCCTTGGGACGGTCGAGGACGAGCTCGGCGACGTGGCCGTCGTCGTGGCGGCGGATCGCAATCCACTCGCCGAAGCGGCGTTCACTCACGGGGGTCACCCTTTCGGTGTCGGCGCGATGGGTGCCCCCGATCATGCCGGGCCGCTCCGCGGGTGGCCATACCCGTGGTGCCCCGTAGGGGCGCGGGGAACTGCGCGATCAGCCACGACGCACCCGCAGACGGAGTGCCGGGGTAGCGCCTCGGCTGCGGGCCGTCAGTGGCTTGTCGCGCAGTTCCCCGCGCCCCTACGGGGCGCCGGGCGCGGGCCGGGACGGGCCCCTCTGGGGGCTGGATATTTGCGGCGGCAACCGTCAACCGTTGAGCGAGCCCCGCAATGCGCCGCAAATATCCTTACGCCCCCTGCCGGGGC
Organism: Streptomyces sp. PKA51; assembly: GCF_057552455.1. Classification (NCBI taxonomy): domain Bacteria; kingdom Bacillati; phylum Actinomycetota; class Actinomycetes; order Kitasatosporales; family Streptomycetaceae; genus Streptomyces; species Streptomyces sp. PKA51. The sequence goes on along the minus strand of NZ_BAAJPZ010000008.1, from coordinate 8,973 downwards.
CCATCCCGGCCCGCCCCCTCCCGTGGAGGGGCGTGCAGCGGCGGGTGGGTGGTGCGGCGCAGGGCCGTGTCCGGCGGATGCAGCGCCCCCTCAGGGGCGCGGGGAACTGCGCGAACGGCCACCGGCGGCCCGCAGCCGACGCACCGCGCCGTCGTGCGGGCACCAACCGGGCCGCAGGGCCCGCCGCAGGCGCGGGGTCAGGCGCGGCGTGTGAGGAGCCAGGGTTCGACCATGCCGAGGCCACGGACCGGGCGCTGCCACATCGGCTGCAGCGCAAAGCGGTACTTTGCGCGTTCCTCCTCCGGCACCTCCGCCTCGGACGTCGGCGCATCGCCGCTGCGGGAGAGTTCCTCCGCGAAGGCCGCGTCGACGAGCACCGCGTCCTTCGGTGCTATCGAGGTCAGGCGGCTGGCGAGGTTGACCGTGGTGCCGAAGACGTCTCCCATGCGGGTGGTGACCGTGCCGAAGGCGATGCCGACGCGCAGCTCCGGCATGGTGTCGTCGTGGGAGAGGGTCTCGATGAGGCGGACGCCGATCTCGGCGGCCGTGCCGGCGTCGTCGGCGGCGAAGAGGACCTCGTCGCCGAGGGTCTTGATGAGCCGGCCGCCGTGGGCGGCGACGAGGTCGGCGGCGGTGGTCTCGAAGGCTTCGACGAGCTCGCCGAGCTCCTCCTCCTCCAGGCGCCGGGTGAGCCGGGTGAAGCCGACGAGGTCGGCGAAGCCGACGGCCAGGCGGCGGTCGACCATCTCGGCGTCGTCCGCCGCCTGGGCGACGCGGCCGGTGGCGGCGGCCAGCTGGCGGCGCCAGACGTAGATGAGGAATTCCTCGAGTTCGGGCAGAAGGAGTTCGACGAGGGGGTAGGTGATCTCGGCTCGGCTGAGACCTTCCTGAGGTTCGGTCAGTCCTTCGAGGAAGGAGTCGATCTGCCAGTCGGCGAGCCGGGCCGTGGTCTGGCCGGTGGAGCGGGCCACCTGGACGGCCATGGGCTCGCTGAGCAGCCCCGCCTCGACGAGGCCGGCGAGCCGGCGCAGGGCGAGGACGTCGGCCTCGGTGAGGGCCTTGGCCTGGCCGATGTCGGCGAAGCCCATGGCGCGCCAGAAGCGGGCGGCGAGGTCCATGGAGACGCCGGCGGCGCGGGCGGCCTGGAAGGGGGTGTAGCGGCGCTCGGCGCCGAGGATGAGGGATTCGAGCCGGAGCGCGAGGGGGTCGCCCTCCTCGACGTGGCCGTTGTCGTGGTTGCCGTGCGTCTCGCCCGGGCGTCCGTGCCCGCTGCCGGTCGCCGCGCCGTGCGCGGCGCCGTCCTCCCCCGTGGCCTTGACGGCACGGGAGGTGCCCCCGTCGTCGGCGGTCACCGCCCGCCCCCTGTCCGATCCGTGCGCACTGCCCTGCCGATCGCTGCTCGCTTAGGTTCCGCGCACAACGATACGTCAGGTGTGCCGTAGCTCACTCTCCCGACGGGTCAGTGCTCACTCTTTACGACGTTTACGAGGCGGCGGACCGCAAATGGACGATGTCACCCGCCCCCACCGGTTCCTGGACGCCGTCGGCGGTGGCGAGCACGAGGCGGCCGTCGCCGTCGACGGCGACGGCCTCGCCGACGAGGTCGGTGCCGCCGGGGAGTTCGGCGCGCACGGTGCGGCCGAGGGTGGCGCATCCGGCGGCGTAGGCCTCCTGCAGGCGGCTGGCGGCGGGGTCGCCGGCGGCGGCGCGCCAGGTTCCGTACCACTCCTCCAGGGAGCGCAGGACGGCGCGCAGGATGGTGTCGCGGTCGAGGACCTCGGCGCCGGCGAGGGCGAGGGAGCCGGCGGTGGGCACGGGCAGCTCGTCGGCGCGCAGGGTGACGTTGAGGCCGATGCCGACGACGACACTGTCGCCGGTGCGCTCGGCGAGGATGCCGCCGGTCTTGCGCTCCTCGTCGCCGACGGTGACCAGCAGGTCGTTGGGCCACTTCAGGGCGGTGTCGACGCCGGCGACGCGGGCGAGGGCGGTGGCGGTGGCGACGCCGGCGAGCAGGGGCAGCCAGCCCCAGCGGTCGGCGGGGACGCCGGGGCCGGGGGTCAGGCGTACGGAGAAGAAGAGGCCGGAGCGGGGCGGGGCGCTCCAGGTGCGGTCGAGGCGGCCGCGGCCGGCGGACTGTTCCTCGGCGACGAGGACGGCGCCCTCGGGGCCGTCGGTGGCGACGAGGTCGCTGTTGGTGGAGCCGGTGCGCTCGACGACGTCGAGGGAGGTCCACAGGCCGCCGGGGCGGATCAGGGCCCGGCGCAGGGCGGTGGTGTTGAGCGGGGGCCGGTCGAGGTCGGACCAGCGGCCGCGGGGGGCGTCGGAGGGGGTCATGAGATCCACCATAGGAGGCGAGCGGGGAGGAATCGGTGTGGCCAAGGACGCAGTGCCGCGGTGGAGTCCCGCCGTTACGCTACGACCCGGTAACCCTCCCTCCGGACGAGCAGGAGCCGCATCCCGTGTCCGAGACTGACGTCAATGGATTCGACATCCACACCACCGCGGGCAAGCTCGCGGATCTGCAGCGCCGGATCGAGGAGGCGACGCACGCCGGCTCGGCCCGGGCGGTGGAGAAGCAGCACGCCAAGGGCAAGCTGACGGCGCGCGAGCGGGTCGATCTGCTGCTGGACGAGGGCTCGTTCGTGGAGCTCGACGAGTTCGCCCGGCACCGGTCGACGAACTTCGGCATGGACGCCAACCGCCCGTACGGCGACGGCGTCGTCACCGGGTACGGCACGGTGGACGGCCGTCCGGTGGCGGTGTTCTCGCAGGACTTCACGGTCTTCGGCGGCGCGCTGGGCGAGGTGTTCGGTCAGAAGATCGTCAAGGTGATGGACTTCGCCCTGAAGACGGGCTGCCCGGTCATCGGCATCAACGACTCGGGCGGTGCCCGGATCCAGGAGGGCGTGGCCTCGCTGGGCATGTACGGCGAGATCTTCCGCCGCAACACCCACGCCTCCGGTGTCATCCCGCAGATCTCGCTGATCGTCGGGCCGTGCGCGGGCGGCGCGGTGTACTCGCCGGCGATCACGGACTTCACGGTCATGGTCGACCAGACCTCGCACATGTTCATCACCGGCCCGGACGTCATCAAGACGGTCACCGGCGAGGACGTGGGCTTCGAGGAGCTGGGCGGCGCGCGCACGCACAACGCCACCTCGGGCGTGGCGCACCACATGGCGGGCGACGAGAAGGACGCCATCGAGTACGTCAAGGCGCTGCTGTCGTACCTGCCGTCGAACAACCTCTCCGAGCCGCCGGCCTTCCCGGAGGAGGCGGACACGGAGCTCACGGAGGCCGACCGGGAGCTGGACGCGCTGATCCCGGACTCGGCGAACCAGCCGTACGACATGCACACCGTCATCGAGCACGTGCTGGACGACGGCGAGTTCCTGGAGACGCAGGCCCTGTTCGCCCCGAACATCGTCACCGGTTTCGGCCGGGTCGAGGGCCGGCCGGTGGGCGTCGTCGCCAACCAGCCGATGCAGTTCGCGGGCTGCCTGGACATCGCCGCGAGCGAGAAGGCCGCGCGCTTCGTGCGCACGTGCGACGCGTTCAACGTCCCGGTGCTCACCTTCGTCGACGTCCCGGGCTTCCTGCCGGGCACCGACCAGGAGTACAACGGCATCATCCGGCGCGGCGCGAAGCTGATCTACGCGTATGCGGAGGCCACGGTCCCGCTGATCACGGTGATCACCCGCAAGGCGTTCGGCGGCGCGTACGACGTCATGGGCTCCAAGCACCTGGGCGCCGACCTCAACCTGGCCTGGCCGACCGCGCAGATCGCGGTCATGGGCGCGCAGGGCGCGGTGAACATCCTGCACCGCCGCTCGCTGGCGGCGGCCGCGTCGCCCGAGGAACAGGAGGCGCTGCGCGCGGAGCTGCTCACGGAGTACGAGGACACGCTGCTCAACCCGTACGTGGCGGCCGAGCGCGGCTACGTGGACGCGGTGATCATGCCGTCGGACACCCGCCGCCACATCGTGCGGGGGCTGCGCGCCCTGCGCGACAAGCGCGAGGCGCTGCCGCCGAAGAAGCACGGGAACATTCCGCTCTAGACCCGCATCTCCAGACCCGCATCGAAAGCCCTCGGGAGGGTGCAGTGATCAAGGTCGTACGGGGCAATCCGACGCCGGAGGAGCTGGCCGCCGCACTGGCGGTGGTCCAGGCGCGGGCGGCGGCGGGCGCGACCGCCCCGCCGGACGCCCCCGCCCTGACGCAGTGGTCGGGCCCGGCCCGGCTCGCCGCGGCGCGGCGCGCGCCGCGCCCGGGCCCGGGTGCCTGGCGCACCACGTACTGGCCCGCCTGACCGGCGGGATCCGCTCGACCGCGGCGCCTGAGTACGCGTACTCAGGCGCCGCGCGCCTTCCGGTCGGAGCATGGAGGTCATGCTCTGGTCCGACCCGTCCGACGAACCGCCCGAGGAACTGCGCGAGGCGCAGGCCATGCTCCGGCGGGCGGGCGTGGTGCTGGCGGTGGGGATGGTGGTGCTGTTCCTGGTGCTGGGCGTGTGGTGAGGTCGTGCGGCCGCAACGGGCGTCACAGTGACCTCATAGATTTACCCCGGCCGCAACCGCATTCATCCGATTTCCGTCATGACGTACATGAACAAGCCTGTACGCCACATAGCGGTCTTCACAGGAGTGCTCGTGCTCGCGCTGCTGGTGCGGGCGACCTGGGTGCAGTTCGTGCGCGGCGAGGAGCTGTCGTCGCACGAGAAGAACCGGCGGGTCGCCATCGCGAGCTTCTCCCAGCCGCGCGGCAACATCATCGTCGGGGGCCGGCCGATCACCGGATCGGCCGGGACCGGCGGTGACCTCAAGTACAAGCGCACGTTCATCGACGGCAAGATGTACGCGCCCATCACCGGCTACTCGTCGCAGAGCTACGGCAGCACCTTCCTCGAAGGCGTCAACAACAAGCTGCTCAGCGGCACCGACGACCGGCTCTTCCTGCAGCGCACCGCGGACATGCTCACCGGCAAGCAGCGGCGGGGCGGCGACGTGGTGACGACCATCGACCCCAAGGCGCAGAAGGCCGCGTACGAGGGGCTGGGCGACCGGACGGGCGCCGTCGTCGCCCTCGACCCGCGGACCGGCAGGATCCTCGCGCTGGCCTCGACCCCGTCGTACGACCCCTCGGTCTTCGCCGGCAGCTCGAAGACGGACCAGGACGCCTGGAAGGCCCTGGAGAGCGACAAGAGCAAGCCCATGAACAACCGGGCCCTGCGCGAGACGTACCCGCCGGGCTCCACGTTCAAGATCGTGACGGCGGCCGCGGCCCTGGAGAACGGCCTCTACACCGACGTCAATGCGGCCACCGACTCCCCCGACCCGTGGATCATGCCCGGCACGGTCACCAAGCTGCCCAACCAGAACCCCAACGCCCCCTGCCGCAACGCCTCCCTCAACGTCGCCATGCAGAACTCCTGCAACACGGTGTACGGCAAGGTCAGCTCGGACCTAGGCCGCGACAAGATGCGCGCCACCGCGGAGAAGTTCGGCTTCAACGACCAGGTCTTCACCCCCGTGCGGGCCAGCAAGTCCGTCTTCCCCAAGGACATCAACAAGTCCCAGACCGCCATGGCCGGCATCGGCCAGGGCAGCCTGACGGCCACCCCGCTGCAGGTCGCCATGATGACGGCCGCCATCGCCAACGACGGCAAGCTCATGAAGCCGTACATGGTCGAGGAACTGCGCGGCCCCGACCTCAAGACGATCGAGAAGCACCAGCCCGAGCAGCTCTCGCAGGCCACGTCCCCGGACGTCGCCAAGAAGGTGCAGCAGATGATGGAGGACACCGCCACCAAGGGCACCGGCAAGGCCGCCCTGATCGACGGCGTCACGGTCGGCGGCAAGACGGGCACCGCGGAGCGCGGCAAGGACCAGAAGAACCTGGCGTGGTTCATCTCCTACGCCAAGACGGACAAGAGCTCGCCGGTGGCGGTGGCGGTCATGGTCGACCCGGACGACAGCGTCCCGGACGACGAGATCTCCGGCGGCAAGCTGGCGGGCCCGATAGCCAAGAAGGTCATGCAGGCGGTCCTGAACCGGTAGCCCTCCGGGCGGGCGGCAGGGCTTCGTCACGGCGCCCACGACGGCGCCCCGTAGGGGCGCGGGGCGTTGTCGCTGTGCGGCTGCGCCGCGGGGGCGCGACAAGCGGCCTCTGGGGCGGTGCGTCGGCTGCGGGCCGTCGGTGGCCGATCGCGCAGTTCCCCGCGCCCCTACGGGGCTCGTAAGGGGCGCGGGGAACTGCGCAACAAGCCACGACGCACCCGCAGACGGGGTGCCGTGCCGCGCCCACGCGGCGGCAGCCGCAGGGCCCCGCCTAATCTTGCCCCCATGAGCAACCGCACCCGCCGCCTCGTCCTCGCCTCGCAGTCCCCCGCCCGGCTGGGCCTCCTGCGCCAAGCAGGACTGGCCCCCGAGGTGATCGTCAGCGGTGTGGACGAGGACGCGCTCGACGCCCCCACCCCCGCCGAGCTGGCCCTCGTGCTCGCCGAGGCCAAGGCCGCTGCCGTGGCCGCGATGCCCGCGGCGGCCGGGGCGCTGATCGTGGGCTGCGACTCCGTGCTGGAGCTCGACGGGCAGGCCCTCGGCAAGCCCGCCGACGCCGAGGAGGCCACCGCCCGCTGGAAGGCGATGCGCGGCCGCGCCGGCGTCCTGCGCACCGGGCACTGCGTGATCGATGCGGCCTCCGGCCGCCGCGCCTCGGCGACCGCCTCGACGACGGTCCGCTTCGGCGAGCCGTCCGACGCCGAGGTCGCCGCCTATGTGGCCTCGGGCGAGCCGCTGCACGTGGCGGGTGCCTTCACCCTGGACGGCCGTTCGGCGCCGTTCGTCGAGGGCATCGACGGCGACCCCGGCAACGTCATCGGCCTCTCGCTCCCGCTGCTGCGGCGGCTGCTCGCGGACCTCGGCGTCGGCATCACGGACCTGTGGGCGTGAGCCCCGGGCCGTGTCCGGCGGATCATGCAGTGCCCTGCGGCTGCCGCCGCGTGGGCGCGGCACGGCACCCCGTCTGCGGGCGCATCGTGGCTTGTCGCGCAGTTCCCCGCGCCCCCTACGGGGCACGGCACCAGCCCACGGTGCCCCATAGGGGCGCGGGGCGGTATCGATCTGCGGCTGCCGCCGCGTGGGCGCGATCGGCCACCGACGGCCCGCAGTCGACGGGGCGCCGTGGTGGCGCGTGACGAAGACCCGCCGGGCACGGCCTAGAGCGGCAGGGCGCTGGCGGCCTTGCCGACCTGCTTGAGCTCGCTGAGCTTGTTGAGCTTGCCGAGGCCGTTGACGACGCCGGGGTACACGCTCTGGTCCTGCGAGGGCAGCATCTCCTCCTCGGTGGGCACGCCGGCCGGCGGCTTGGACATGTCCGGGGCGCCGGCGGGCGCGGACTCGCCGCGGACGGCCTTCGCGGGGGCCGCCTTCCCGGCGGAGCCGGGCTTCGCGGAGCCGGGCTTCGCGGGGGCGCCCTTCATGGGGGCGGCCTTGGCGGGGGCGGCCTTGCCCGCCGGGCCCTTGGCCGGAGCGGCCTTCGCCGGGGCGCCCTTGTGGGGCGCACCCTTCGAGCCCTTCGAGCCCTTCGACTCCTTGGGCGCCTTGGACGCCTTCGGCGCCGGCTTGGCCGGGGTCCCCTCGGACGGGGCGGTCACCGTCATGGGCCCGGCGCTGGAGGACGGCGGCGGCGCCACCGGCGTGGGCGCCGCGGGCTCGGCGGAGGCGGTGGCGAGAGAGGACACGGAAAGTGCGGCGCCGGCCAGAACGGCAGCGGCAGCAATGCGCTTGATCATGACTTCATCAACGATGTCGGGGAATATCGGTCACGATGCGCTGCACCACCGGTGCCTACTCCCGCCCCTGCGGCCCCAGTTGACCCCCGCCACCGAACAACCGACCCCTTACCGCAAGGAGCCCCGCCCGTCATGCCGCAGTCCGTGGACCGCGCCCTGGACCTCCTGGACACCGTCGCCGCATCGCCCGGTCCCGTACCGGCCAAGGCGCTCGCCCGGCGGCTGGGCTGCGGCCTGTCCACGGTGTACGAGCTGCTGGGCGCCCTGACGGCCCGGGGGCACCTCGTCCGTACGCCCGCCGGGTACGTGCTGGGCTACCGGACGCCCGAGCTGCACCGCTCGTTCCGGCGCCAGATGCGCCTGGGCGACGAGGTGCAGGAGCTGCTGGTGCGGGCGCGCCGCACGGCCGGGGCGGACACGTACTACAGCGCCTACCGTGACGGCGACATCGCCGTCCTCGCGGGCGCGACCGCCGCCGACCCGCCCACCGGCGGCTTCGGCACCGGCCAGGACGACGCCGCGCACGCCACGGCACACGGCAAGGTGCTGCTGGCGGCACTGCCACGGGCCGCCCGGCACCGCTATCTGGACGCGGCGGGCATGCGGGCGCTCACTCCCCGGACGATCACCTCGCCCGAACACCTGGACGCACAGCTCGCGGGCGTGCGGCGGGAGGGGGTGGCGGTGGAGATCGAGGAGAGCGCGGCGGGCGTGGCCTGCGTGGCCGTACGGGTGCCGGTCCGCGGGGTGCTCACCGCCGTCTCGGCGGCGCTGCCGCTCGCCGACTTCCGCCGGCGCGGGCCGGCGGTCGCCGAGGCGCTGCGCCAGGTGGCGGCGGAAGTGGCGAGGTTTCCGAATGCGGCGGACATCAGTCCCTCTACTGACGGGTAGACCTGAGGAAAGCGCCCCTACCGTGCGGGACGGACCGCAAACTTTGCGTCACCCGTTCGTAGGGACTCCACAAAAATTCGGCGGTGCCACTCCCGGCCCGCTCCCGAGAGCTTGACCACACCGAGGTGCGACCGACGCTCCGACGGACCGGGCGTACCGTGGATGATCTGGGGACTTGGGCCCGGGCACGGCTCCCTTTTCACGCTCCGTGTGGGCAAGGTCACCCCGGAACTCGGGTCGGCACAGAGTGTCGCCAGTACCTAAACTCACCTTGTTTCAAGGAGGGAGCCATC